>NZ_JBEXRC010000008.1:0-215189 GCF_040612915.1 Streptomyces sp. NPDC006326
GCCAGGAGCAGCAGCCTTCGATACGCTTCGTCGCGGGCGCGGACCCGGCGGTTCAACTCCTCCTGCTTGTTTTCCCAGCCCGTCTCCTGGATGTATCGGTCCCCCCGCGCCTCAGCCACGCCGACCGGCGATCACACCCCCGTCCTGCGGGGCCTCAGGCCCCTGACTGCGCCATCGTGCGGCGCAGGCTCAGCGGACGCATGTCCGTCCAGACCCGGCCGATGTGGTCGAGGCACTCCTGCCGGGAACCGGTCGTGCCCTCGGCGTACCAGCCCCCGGGCAGCTCGCGGTCCGCCCGCCACACGGAGTACTGCTCCTCGTCGTTGCGCACGACCAGGTAGCCGGCCCCGCCGGCCTCGTCGGTGTCACTCATCGCTTCGGTCCTCCCGCAGTCGTTCGGTCAGCGAGGCCAAGCGTGCCGTGAAGACCTCTGGTGCCCATAGGGACAAACGCGCAGAAGGACCGGCGGCCGGTGCTGCCGCTCCTTCCCTGGCGGCCCGTCCGCGCCCGGCGGCAGGGTGTGCCGAAGCCAGGGTGGCGTCCGGGAGGTACCGACAGGTGCCGGGCGTCCGACGCCGCCGGCCATGCCACCCCCTCAGGCTCAGGCCGGAAGGAGCTCCGCCATGTCGGACACCCCAGAGAACGTGCACCTGCCCACGGGCGGGTGGCGGTTGTGGGAGCACTTCGCGCTCCGCGGACCCGGCTTCCCCGCCGAGGGGGTCCTGCGCATGGCGCCGCCCGGGCTGGCCCTGGCCGCCGACAAGTTCGGGCCGGGCGACGCGCTCGCCGGGCCCGAATGGGAGGACTTCACCGCGGCGTTCGACACCGGCGCCGTGCGCACCGCCGGGCTGCTCCAGGAGATCGCCGCCTCTCCCCGCTTCCGGGCGGCCGTGGCCTGGCAGAACCCGGCGGTCCTGCGGACCGGTATCGCGCCGTTCCTGAACTGGACGCCGACCGCCGCCGGCCGCACCAGCATGCCCCGCCAGCGCGAGGAGCTCGTCGCCCACTACTGGCAGCGCTTCTGCGTCAAGAACGACACCATCGGCTTCTTCGGACCCGTCGGCTGGGGCCGCTGGGACCTGACCACACGCGGCGTCGAGGTCGACCCCGGCAGCGGGTTCCTCGCCGACTCCAGGGTGTACTTCGCCAGCTGGGCCATCGACGCGCTGGCGAAGTCGCTGAACGCGGATCCCGCGATGCGGGCCTGGATCCCGCCGCGCCGGGTGTCCTTCGTACGGGCCGAAGGGCAGGCGGTGCACCTGCCGGGCCGGCCGCCGCAGCCCATCGGCGGGGCCGCCCGGGCCGTCCTGGACCTGTGCGACGGGACCCGGCCGGTGGGCGCGATCGCCGAGGCGCTCGGCATCCCCGTGGCGCAGGCCACCGAGACCGTGGAATGGCTGCTGGCCAAGCGGTGGGTGCACTGGCGGCTGGAGGTGCCGACGAGCACCTACCCGGAGCGG
Source organism: Streptomyces sp. NPDC006326 (assembly GCF_040612915.1). Classification (NCBI taxonomy): domain Bacteria; kingdom Bacillati; phylum Actinomycetota; class Actinomycetes; order Kitasatosporales; family Streptomycetaceae; genus Streptomyces; species Streptomyces sp. NPDC006326. Next base: position 1,461 of record NZ_JBEXRC010000008.1, read on the forward strand.
GAGCTGCGGGCCATCCTGGAGCGCGTCGGCGACCCGGCGCTGCGCGAACCGGCGCTGGCGAAGCTGGCGGTACTGGAGCGCGGCCGGGACTCGGTACAGGCGGCGGGCCTGGACGCCGAGGCGCTGACCGCGGCGATCGCCGCCCTGGAGGGGGACTTCGCCGCGCTGACCGCCACCGACGCCCAGCGCTCCAAGGGCGCGCGGACCGCGCCCTGCCGCGGGCTGGTGTACTCCGACTGCCGCCGGGCGGCCACCGCGACCCTCGGCACCGCCCTCCTGGACGAGCTGACCCCGCTGGCCCAGTGCCTGACGGCGGCGCGCTGGATGACGAACCGGTTCGCCGGGAAGGTCGGGGAACGCCTGCGCGAGGTGTACGAGCGGCTGCGCCCGGCCGGCCGGGTGGACCTGGGGTCGATGTGGCTGGGCTCGCTGCCCTCCCCGTACGCGCAGGCGGGCGCGGATCTCGACGCGATCCAGGCGGAGCTGCGGGCGAAGTGGGCCCGGATCCTCGCCGTTCCCGAGGGTGCGCGGCGGGTGCGGGTGTCCTCGGCGGACATCGCCGAGCGGGTGCGGGCCGAGTTCGAGGAACCGGGGGCCGGATGGTCGCTGGCCCGGTACTTCAGCCCCGACGTGCTGCTGCTGGCCGAGGACGCGGACGCGGTGGCGCGCGGGGACTTCGAGATGGTGCTCGGCGAGATGCACAGCGCGCTCAACACGATGGGCGCCTCGCTCTTCGTGCACCAGCACCCCGACCGCGAGGAGCTGGTCGCGGAGACCACCCGCGACTTCCCCGGGCCGCGGCTGCTGCCGATGCTGCCCAAGGAGCTGCCGCTGAAGTGGTCGACGCGCAGCAGGCCTTCGCTGGACCGGCCCGAGGACTACTTCGTCTCGCTGGTCGACGACACCGGCGACCCCCACCGGCCGCGGACCGTGCCGTGCGCCGACGTGACGGTGGAGGACCGGGACGGCCGCCTGACGGCGGTGCTGCCCGACGGGGCGGCCTTCGACCTGCTCGACGTGTACGCCAACACGCTGACCCAGCGCGTCATGGACCGCTTCACACTGCGCCCGGAGGGCGACCGCACCCCGCGGATCAGCATCGACAAGATGGTCGTGGCCCGCGAGACCTGGGCGTTCGCCGCGTCCGAACTGGCTTTCGCGGAGGAGAAGTCCGAGGCGAAGCGGTACGTGCGGGCCCGGCACTGGCAGCAGGAGCACGAGCTGCCCCGGTTCGTGTTCGTGGTCTCGCCCACCGAACCGCGGCCCTTCTACGTGGACTTCGACAGCCCGGTGTACCTGACGATCCTCGCCAAGGCCGCCCGCCGGCTGGCCCGCAAGGACCCCGGCGCCAAGCTGAAGGTGAGCGAGATGCTCCCGACCCCCGAGCAGGCCTGGCTGACCGACGACCGGGGCGCGGCCTACACCTCGGAGCTGCGCTTCGTCGCCGTCGACCAGAGCGCGGTCGAGCACGGCGCGGTGCAGCAGGAAGCGGAGGGCGGGCGCTGATGCGTACCTTCGTCGACGACATCGCCGCGCACGCCGCCCTCGAACCGGACCGGATCGCGGTCACCACCCCGGCGGGTGAGTGGACGTACGGGCAGCTCACCGCCCGGATCGACGCGCTGGCGGCGGTGCTGCGGGCCAGGGGCGCCCGGCCGGAGACGGTGTGCGCGGTGGCCGTGGAGCGGGGCGTGGACGCCGTGGTCGCCCCGGCCGCGGTGGTGCGCTCCGGCGCCGCCTTCCTGGGCCTGGACCCGGAGCAGCCGCCCGCCCGCCTGGCCGCCCTGGTGCGCAGCGGGGGCGCTGACATGCTGCTGACCACCTCGGCCCTGGCCGAGCGGCTGGACCTGCCGGTGCCGGGCCCGCCGGTGCTGCTGGACCGGCCCGGGACGGCGGCGGGCCCGCACCGCGGGCGGTCCGGGCCGCCGGACGGGCGCTGCCTGGCCTACGTCAGCCACACCTCCGGGAGCACCGGGGAGCCCAGCGCCGTGCTGGTCGAACACCGCAGCCTGGACTCGTACCTGCGGTTCGTGGTGCGCGACTACGGCCTGGGGCCGGGGACCGTGGCCCTGCAGGTCGCGCCGCTCGGCTACGACGCCTCGCTGCGGGACACCTTCGCCCCGCTGCTGGCGGGCGGCCGGCTGGTGGTGGTGCCGCGTTCGGCGCTGCTGCGGCCCGAGGAGTTCGGCGCGGCGGTGCGCGAGCACGGGGTGAGCGCGCTGTTGAGCGTGACCCCGTCGTTCCTGTCCTTCCTGGCGGGGCAGCCGGACGGGCAGCGGCTGCTGGCCGGGGTGCGGCTGGTGGTCTCCAGCGGGGAGTCGCTGCGGCCGTTCCTGGCCGCGGGCGGCCGGCCGCTGGTGCGGGGCCGGCTGGTCAACCAGTACGGGCCGACCGAGTGCACGATGACCTCGACCCGCCATGTCGTGCCGACCGACCCGGACACGTCGGCGGACACCGTGGGCACGCCGATCGACGGGGTGGTCGTACGACTGCTCGACGAGGGCCTGTCGGCGGTGCCGGACGGGTCCCCCGGGGAGGTCTGCATCGGCGGGGTGGGCGTGGCCCGCGGTTACCGGGGTCAGCCGGCGCGGACCGCGGAGCGGTTCGTCCCCGACCCCTATGGGCCGCCCGGCTCCCGGATGTACCGGACCGGAGACCGGGCGAGCCTGGGCCCGGACGGGCTGGAGTACCTCGGCCGCGGCGACCGGCAGGTCAAGATCCGCGGGTACCGCGTCGACCCGGCCGAGGTCGAGGGCGCCCTGCTGGCGCACCCCGGGGTCACGGGGGCGGTCGTCACCTCCGGCACCGACGGGCAGGGACGGGTGTTCCTCGTCGCCCATGTCACCGGGGACCTGGCGCAGACCAGCGACGCCGCGCTGCGCGCCCACCTGTCCACCACCTTGCCCCCGCACCTGATGCCACGCCGGTTCGCCCGCCTGGCACAGCTGCCCACGACCCGCGGCGGGAAGGCCGACCGCCGCGCCCTCTCGCAGTCCGGAGGCCGTTCATGACCACCGCGTTCACCACCGCCGCAGCCACCACCGCCACGACCGGCCCCGCGACCACGGGCGCCGGCACCGCACCCCGTACGGCGGGCGCCCCGCTCGGCCGCGCGGACGTGGAGGCCGCCGCCGTACGGATCGCCGGTCATGTCCGGCCGACACCGCTGTTGCCGGGCCTGCCCCACCCGGGGCGGCGGCGGGACGGCTGGGGCCTGCTCCTGAAGTCCGAACACCTCCAGTACGGGGGCTCGTTCAAACTGCGCGGGGCCGCGAACGCCGTCCTCGCGCTCGGTGCCCGCCGGATCGTCACCGGCTCCTCGGGCAACCACGGCATCGCGCTGGCCCGGCTCGCCGCGTCGCTCGGCGCCGAGCTGACCGTGGTGCTGGCGGCCGGGGCGCACCCCGCCAAGATCGCCCTGATCCGGGCGCTGGGCGCACGGACGGTCCAGGTGCCGGGCGGGGTCGCCGAACGGGAGGACCGGGCGCGGACGCTGGCCGGGGAAACCGGGGCGGTCCTCGTGCCCTCCTCCGACCACGAACTGGTCGTCGCCGGACAGGGCACGGTCGGCATGGAGATCCTCGCCGAGGCTCCCGACGCCGAGACGGTCTACGTCCCGACGGGCGGGGGCGGGCTGCTGGCCGGGGTGTGCCTGGCCGCGTACGGCCATCCGGTCCGGGTGGTGGGGGTGGAGCCCGCCTGCACGCCCCGCTACGCCCGCTCGCTGGCCGTGGGCCGGCCCGTACGGCTGGCGCCCAGCGACACCGTCGCCGACGGGCTGCGCGGCCAGCAGCCGGGGGCGGTGCCGTATCCGGTGATCCGCGACCGGGTCGACGACCTGATCACCGTGTCCGACGCCGAGATCCTCGCCGCCGCGGCGTTCCTGCGCCGGCGCGGGGTGGAGGCCGAGCCCAGCGGGGCGGTCGCCCTGGCCGGGGCCATGCGGGTGGGCCGCGGCAACGGCCGCTCCGTCGCGATCGTCTCCGGCGGCAACACGACGGCCTCGCTGGCGGCGTCCGTCACGGCGGCCGCGCCCGCGCTCGCCACGCCCCTGCCCGCGGCGCCGGCGGCCCCGGCCCACCCGTGCCTTCCGTCGCTCACCGCTGTCGTGTCCCGTACGTCCCTCGCGGCCGGCGCACCCGTCGCCGCCGCACGTCCCTTCCTGGAGGAGATCTCATGACCGCCACGACCGAGAACCTGATCGCGCAGCTCACCGGCCCCGCCCTGACCGAGCTGGTCACCGGCATCTACCGGGACACCCTGGGGGTGGCCGAACTCGACGAGCACAGCGACTTCTACGAGTGGGGCGGCGACTCGCTGACCGCCTTCCGGATCACCGCACGGCTGGAGGAGGCCCTCGGCGTGGAGGTCCCCGTCGCCCTCGTCTTCGCCTACCCCTCGCCCGCGGACCTCGCCGAGGTCGTCGACGCCGACTTCGTCCGGGCCTGAGGGGCAGGCCATGACCGACACGTACGTGCCCGGCGGCCGCTGGCGGCTGTGGGACCAGTTCGCGCTGCGCGGGGCCGGCTTCCCGGCCCGGGGGGTGCTGCGGCTGGCCCCGGCGGGACTGGCCTCGGCCGCCGACAAGTTCCGCCCCGACGCCGCGGGCCCGCCCGGTACGGCCGGCGCGCCCAGGGAGGCGCTGTCCGGCGAGCGGTGGGAGGAATTCGCCGGCCTGTTCGCCGAGGCCCAGGTGGAAACCGCGCACGTCCTCCAGGACATCGCCCGGACGCCCGCCTTCCGCGAGGCGGTGGCCTGGCAGAACCGGCCGGTGCTCGGCTCGGGTATCGCGCCGTTCCTGAACTGGACGCCGACCGCCGCCGGCCGCACCAGCATGCCCCGCCAGCGCGAGGAGCTCGTCGCCCACTACTGGCAGCGCTTCTGCGTCAAGAACGACACCATCGGCTTCTTCGGACCCGTCGGGTGGGGCCGCTGGGACCTGACCACGCAGGGCGTCGAGGTCGACCCCGGCAGCGGGCTGATCGCGGACTCGCAGGTGTACTTCGCCAGTTGGGCGATCGACGCCCTCGCCGCGGTGCTCGACACCGGTCCGGCGCTGCGGGAGTGGGTGGCGCCGCGCAGGGTGCCCTTCGTCCGCCAGGCCGGGATGGAGGTGACGGTGCCGGGCCGTCCGCTGCAGTCCCTCGGGGAGGCGGCGCGGGCCGTGCTCGCGCTGTGCGACGGCGTACGGCCGGCCCGGGAGATCCGGGCGGCGCTGCCGGAGGTGGACGTGCCGGCCGTCCTGGCCGACCTGGTGGCGCGCCGGTGGGTGGTCTGGAAGCTGGAGGTGCCGGCCGGTGCCCACCCGGAGCGGTACCTGCGGGCCTGGCTGGAGCGGGTCGGGGACGCGGAGCTGCGCCGGCCCGGGCTCGCCGCCCTCGACACGCTGGAGCGGGGGCGCGAGCGGGTCCGGGCCGCCGAGGGGCCCGAGGAGCTGGTGGCCGCGCTGACCGGTCTGGAGGAGGAGTTCACGGCGCTGACCGAGACGGCCGCCGTCCGCGAGAAGGCGGCCGGTACGGCGCCCTGCCGCGCCCTGGTGTACTCCGACTGCCGGCGCGCGGCGACCGCCGCCCTGGGCCGGACCGTGCACGAGGCGCTCGCCCCGCTCGACCCGCTGCTGACCAGCGCCGGCTGGCTGACGGCGCGGCTCGCGGATGCGGTGATGGGCCGGGCGAAGGAGGTGTACGCACGGCTGGCCGGGCAGGGCCCGGTCGACCTGGCCGCGTTCTGGTTCGCCTGCATGCCGATCCTGCACGGCGCCGCCCGCGCGGAGTCGGCCGAGCTCCAGCGGGAGTTCCGCAGGCGCTGGGCGGCGATCCTGGCGCCGCCGCCGGGCAGCCGCCGGCTGACGCTGCCGCTGGACGCGGTCGCGGCGGCCGTGGCCGGACAGTTCGGCGGTCCGGGCGGCGGCTGGACGGCCGCGCGCTACCTCAGCCCCGACATCATGATCGCGGCCAGTGGTGAACGGGCCGTCGCGCGGGGCGACTTCGAGCTGGTCCTCGGTGAGCTGCACGTGGCGGCCAACACCCTGGGCGCCTCGCTCTTCGTCCACCAGCACCCGGCCCCCGAGGAGCTCGCGGAGCTCACCGGCCGCGACCACCCCGGGCCCCGGCTCATGCCGCTGCTGCCCAAGGAGCACCGCTCGCGGCTCTCGGCCCGGATCCGGCACTCCCTGGTCCGCCCGGAGGACTACCACGTCGCGCTCGTCGACTTCACCGCCGATCCCGGCCGCCCCCGTACGGTGCTCAGCGCGGACGTGGCCGTGACCGAGCGGGCGGACGGCGAACTGGCGGTGGTCCTGCCCGACGGGGCCGAGTTCCCGGCGGTGGACGTGTTCTCGCACGTCCTGACCACCCTGGCGATGGACCTGTTCCAGATCCTTCCGGACGATGCCGAGCACTCCCCCCGGGTCACCGTGGACCGGCTGGTGGTGGCCCGCGAGACCTGGCGTCCGGCCCCCGCGGACCTGGACTTCGCCGACGAGAAGGACGAGGCGCGCCGGTTCGTACGGGCCCGGCAGTGGCGGGAGCGGCACGGGATGCCGCGGTTCGTCTTCGTCGTCCTGCCCACCGAGACCCGGCCGTTCTACGTGGACTTCGACAGCCCCGTGTACGTGAACATCCTCGCCAAGGCGGTCCGCCGGATGGCCCGCAGGGAACCGGAGGGGCGGGCCGTCTTCACCGAGATGCTGCCGAGCCCCGAACAGGCCTGGCTGACCGACGACCAGGGGGAGCTGTACACCTCCGAGCTGCGGTTCGTGGCGGTGGACGAGGGCTGACCCCGCGAAGGGACCAGTGACGCACAGCGGCGGCGCGCCCGGCCGGATCCCGGCCGGGCGGGGCCGCCGTTGCGCGTTCTACTCCCCGGCCGCTGCGCGCGCGGCTGCGTCTTCTTCCCTACTGACGGGGCCGCGCGGCCAGCAGTGTTGAGGAAAACACCGCTTGGAGGCCCACAGTGAAGGTTGTCGCAGCGCAGGGCGGGGCGAAGCACGGCAGCGATGCCGGCGGGAGCCCCCGTGAGGGTGACGGGGTGTCGTTCGCGCAGCGGAGGCTGTGGTTCCTCGACCAGCTGTCCGGAGGCTCCGCGGAATCCCTGCTGCCGCTGGCCCTGCGGATCCGCGGCGCCCTCGACGCGGCGGCCCTCGAACGGTCGCTGAGCGGCATCGTCGACCGGCACGAGGTCCTGCGCACCCGGTTTACCGCCGTCGACGGGGAACCGGTACCGCAGGTGGACGCTCCGGGCCGCACCGTGCTGGAGCGGGTGGAGGCGGCGGACACCGCCGAGCTGTTCGACCGGGAGCTGGCCCGTCCCCTCGACCTGGCCCGCGAGCACCCGCTGCGCGCCACCCTCGCCCGCCTCGGGCCCGAGGAGCACGTCCTGCTGCTGGTGGTCCACCACATCGCCGTGGACGGATGGTCCTGGGACGTGCTGCTGCGCGAACTGGCCGCCGGCTACCGCGGCGAGGCGGTGGCGGCGCCCGCGCTGCAGTACACGGACGTGGCCCGCGCCGAGGCAAAGCGGCTGGCAGGCCCGCGCATGGAGCGGCTGCTCGGCTACTGGCGGCGACGGCTGGCGGGCGTGCCCCCGCTCGCCCTGCCCGCGGACCGTCCCCGGCCGGCGTTCTGGGACGGCTCCGGGGACGTCGTCCGCTTCGAGCTGCCCGCCGAGCTGGTCGACGGGGTGGACCGGGTGGCCCGTGAGCACCGCGCGACCCGCTACATGGTGCTGCTCGCCGTGTACCAGGCCCTGCTGGCGCGCTACTCCGGCCGCTCGGACATCGCCGTGTGCACGACGCTGGCCGACCGCGGGCGGGCGGAGGTCGCCGATGTGATCGGCCCCTTCGTCAACACGATCGTCCTGCGGACCGACCTGTCCGGGGAGCCGACCTTCGCCGAGCTGCTGGGGCGGGTCCGCGCGGGCGCCCTCGCCGACTTCTCGCACGCCGACGCCCCCTTCGACCGGGTGGTCGGCGAGGTGGTCACCGAGCGGGACCTCTCCCGCCATCCGCTCGCGCAGGCGTCTTTCACCCTGCTCAACACCGTCCCCGCCACGGCGGGCCTGGACGGGCTGGACGTGTCGCTGGTACGGACCCCGCTGACCGGTACACCGCTGGACGTGTTCCTCGACCTGAGCCTGCGCGCCAACGGCGACATCGCCGCCCGGCTCCAGTACTCCACGGCCCTGTTCGACGCCGGCTCCATGGCCCGTTTCACCGAGGGGTACGTCGCCCTGCTGCGCGCGGTGGTGGCCTCCCCCGAGACCCCGCTGGCCGGACTGGCCGGGCGGATCGAGCCGCTGCCGGGCCGCGAGCGCCGCCGGCTGCTGGAGCTGGCGGGCCCGGCGGGCCAGGTGGCGGCCGCGCCGACGTTCCGGGTGTCCGGGGAGGCCGGCGCGCTGGCCCTCGTCTGCGGGGACGAAACCCTGTCCTACGGCGGGCTGGACGCCCTCGGCGGCGGCCTGGCAACGGCTCTGCGGGCGGCGGGTGTCCGCCCCGGCACGCCGGTGGGGGTGTGCATGCGGCGCGGGGTGGGGTCGGTGGCCGCGATGACCGCGATCTGGCGGGCCGGCGGGGTCTACGTACCGCTGGACCCGGCGCTGCCCGAGGAGCGCCTGCGCTTCATGGCCGCCGAGGCGGGTCTGCACTGCATCGTCGCCGATGCGGCGACCGGCGGGCGGGCCGGCGCGCTCGGCCCGGCGGTGCTGCCCGTGGAAGGCGTCCGGCCGGACCCGGACGCGCCGCACCACACGCCCGGTCCCCGTGACCTGGCGTACGTCATCTTCACCTCGGGCTCGACCGGACGCCCCAAGGCCGTCGGCATCGAGCACGGCGCGCTCGCCACCCATGTGGCCGCGGCCCGCGCGCAGTTCGCGGTCACCGCCGCGGACCGGGTGCTCGCCTTCTCCTCCTTCTCCTTCGACGCCTCCCTGGACCAGCTGCTGACCGCGCTCGGCTGCGGGGCCACCGTGGTCGTGCGCCCGGACGAGCAGTGGCTGCCCTCGCAGATCCCCTCGGTGGTGGAGCGGCACCGGATCACGGTGCTGAACCTGCCGCCCACCTACTGGGCCCAGCTGGCCCTGTCCCTCGACGACGCCGCCGTGCGGGCGCTGGCCCCGCTGCGGCTGCTGATCCTGGGCGGGGAGTCCGTCCCGGCCGGGGCGCTGGCGGCCTGGCGGTCGGGGGTCCCCGGGGTGCGGGTGGTCAATGCGTACGGTCCGACCGAGACCACCGTCACCGCCACCACCCATGACGTCGCGGCGGACGGCGGTCCGGGCGGGGTGCCGATCGGGCGGCCGCTGGGCGGGCGCCGGACGTACGTGGTCGACTCCCGCGACGAGCTCGTCCCCGTGGGTGAGCCGGGCGAACTGCTCATCGGCGGCCCCGAGCTGGCCCGGGGCTACCTGGGGCAGCCCGCCCTGACGGCCGCCCGGTTCGTCCCCGACCCCTACGCGGAGGACGGCGGCCGGCTCTACCGCACGGGTGACCTGGTCCGCCGACTGCCCTCCGGAGAGCTGGAGTTCCTCGGCCGGACCGACGACCAGGTCAAGATCCGCGGCTTCCGCATCGAGCTCGGCGAGGTCGAGGCCGTCCTGCGTGAGTGCCCCGGGGTGGCGGCGGCCGCGGTGGCCGTCGGCACCGACGCCCAGGGCGGCAGCAGCCTCACCGGCTGCGTGGTGGCGGGCCCCGGCGGGCCGGTCGAGCCGTCGGTGCTGAGGGCCTTTTGCGCCGAGCGGCTCCCGCACCACGCCGTCCCCGCGGACTTCGTGGCGCTCCCGGCGCTGCCGGTCAACGCCTCCGGGAAGCTGGACCGGTCCGCCCTGCCGGCCGCGCTCCCGGGCCGGGACCGGGCCGCGAGCGGATCGGAGTTCGTCGCGCCGCGCGATGCGACCGAGCAGGTGGTCGCCGAGATCTGGGCGGAGGTCCTGGGCGTCGACCGGGTCGGCATCGACGACGGGTTCTTCGACCTGGGCGGACACTCCCTGCTCGCCACCATGGCCGTGTCCCGGATCGCGGAACGGCTCGGCCGCGAGGTGGAGCTGCGCACCCTCTTCGAACACCCCCGGATCCGCACCTTCGGGCCCCTGGTGGCCGCGGCCCGGCAGGCGGGAGCCGCCACCGTGGTCCCCGTCGACCGTTCGGGTCCGCTGCCGCTGTCGTTCGCCCAGGAGCGGATGTGGTTCCTCGACCGGATGTCCGACGCCGGTGACGAGTACGTGCTCTGGTTCTCCTGGCGGCTGCGCGGCGGACTGGACCGGGAGGCCTGGCAGGCGGCCCTCGACGACGTGGTCGAGCGGCACGAGGCGCTGCGGACGGCGCTGACCGAGGTGGACGGCCGCCCGGCCCAGCGGGTGCTGGCGGACGTACGCGTACCGCTGCACTGGCAGTCCGTACCGCCCGCGGCGCCCGGGGAGGACGAGGCCGCGCGCCTCGACCGGGTCCGCGAGGAGGCGGTCGCCCATGCCACCCGCCGCTTCGACCTGGCGTGCCCGCCGATGCTGCGGGCCGGGGTGTGGGAGCTGTCCGCGGACGAGCACGTCGCCGTCATCGCCTTCCACCACGTGGCGACGGACGGCTGGTCCAAGGACGTGATCATCGGCGAGCTGTCCGCCTGCTACGCGGCGCGGCGGGCCGGCGGGACGGCGCGGCTGGCACCCGTCCCGGTGCAGTACGGGGACTTCGCGGTCTGGCAGCGCGACCGGATGGCCGGCGAGGTGCTGGAGCGGCAGCTGGCGTACTGGGAGCGGACGCTGGCCGGGGTGCCCGTGCTGGAGCTGCCTTCGGACCGCCCGCGGCCCGCGGGCTGGTCGGGCCGGGGCGGCGCGGTGGAGATCGACCTCCCGCGCGAACTGGAAGCGGGTGTCGGCGCGTTGGCGCGCCGGTACGGGGTGACCCGGTTCATGGTGCTGCTCGCGGTGGTCCAGATCGTGCTGGGCCGCTGGTCCGGGCAGCAGGACGTGGCGGTGGGCACCCCGGTCGCGGGCCGCGGCCAGGTGGAGCTGGAGCGCCTGGTCGGCCTGCTGGTGAACACGGTGGTGCTGCGGGCGGACCTGTCCGGGGAGCCGTCCTTCGAGGAGTTCCTCGGCCGGGTGCGGGAAGCGGTGCTGGGGGCCTTCGACCACCAGGAGGTGCCCTTCGAGCGGCTCGTCGAACAGCTGCGGCCGGAGCGGGACCCCTCCCGCAATCCGCTGTTCCAGGTGATGTTCGACGTCCAGGAGAGCGCCACCGGGGGTCCGCGCGTCGAGGGCCTGGAGGTGGAGCACTTCGTCCTGCCGTGGGGCTCGGCCAAGTTCGACCTGACCGCCACCTTCCTGCTGTATCCCGACCGGTTCGCATTGAACGTGGAGTACGCGAGCGACCTCTTCGACGCCGCCACGGTCACCCGGTTCGCCGGGCACGTGGGCCGGGTGCTGGAGTCGGTGCTCGCGGACCCGGGGCGGGCGCTGACCCGGCTGGACCTGCTGTCGCCGGCGGAGTACGGGGAGCTCACCGCGGCGGCGGCCGGCTCGCCGAGCGTGTCGGCGGCGCCCCCGTTCACGGTGGCGGGCGAGCCCGACGCGGTGGCGCTGGTCTGCGGTGACCACGTCGTGCGCTACGGCGAACTGGACGGCCTGACCGGCGGCCTGGGCCTCGCGCTCACGGCGGCCGGGGTCGGGCCGGAGGTGCCGGTCGGGGTGTGCCTGAGCCGCGGTGTCTGGTCGGTGGCGGCGATGGCCGCGGTCTGGCGGGCCGGCGGAGTGTACGTGCCGCTGGATCCGGGGCTGCCCGAGGACCGGCTGCGGTACATGGTCGAGCAGGCCGGCGTGCGGTGCGTGGTCACCGACGCGGCCACCGCCTCGTCGGCCGCGGCCCTGGGCCGGCCGCTGCTGTCGGTGGAGGAGGTCCGGCCGGCCCCCGGCGCCCCCCGCCACACGCCGGGCCCGCGCGAGCTCGCCTGCACCATCTTCACCTCGGGTTCCACCGGCCGCCCCAAGGCGGTCGGGGTCGAGCACCACGCTCTTGGCGCCCATGCCCGGGCCGCCCGCGAGAAGTTCGGCATCACCGCCGAGGACCGCGTGATGAACTTCGCCTCCTTCTCCTTCGACGCCTCCCTGGAGCAGGTCCTGCCGGCGCTGACCGCGGGGGCCGCGGTGGTGGTCCGCCCCGATGTGGTGTGGTCGGTGGAGGAGCTCGCCGCGCAGGTCCGCGCCGAGGGCGTGACCGTCATGGAGGTCACCCCCTCGTACTGGGAGGAGATCACCGCCCGGCTGGACACCGTCGCCGACGACCTCAAGAGCCTGCGCCTCGCGGTGACCGGCGGGGAGACCCTGCCCTCGGCTCCGCTGGCCCGCTGGTTCCGGTACCTGCCGGACGTGCCGGTGCAGAACACGTACGGGCCGACCGAGTCGGTCATCTCGGCCACCTCCCACCTGGTCACCGGCCCGGTCGAGGGCCGCGTGCCGATCGGCGGGGCCTGGGGCGAGCGCCGGCTGTACGTGGTGGACGCGCACGACGAGCTGGTCCCCGTCGGCGTGCCGGGCGAACTGCTCGTCGGCGGGCCGGAACTGGCCCGCGGCTATCTCGGCCAGGCCGCGCTGACCGCCCAGCGGTTCGTCCCGGACCCGTACGGGGGCACCGGCGGCCGGCTCTACCGCACCGGCGACATCGTCCGCCGCCTGCCCTCGGGCGAACTGGACTTCCTCGGCCGCACCGACCACCAGGTCAAGATCCGCGGCTTCCGCATCGAGCTCGGCGAGATCGAGGCCGTCCTCGAACAGCACCCGGGCGTGCACGGCGCGGCCGTCCTGGTCCGCGAGCTGCGCGGCGACCGCACCCTGGTGGGCTACGCGGCCGGCCGCGGGCTCGACCCCGCGGCGCTGGCCGAGCACTGCCGGACGCAGCTGCCCGGCTACATGGTCCCGGCCTCCTTCGTGGTGCTCGACGCCCTGCCGCGGACCGTGCAGGGCAAGCTCGACACCGCCGCCCTGCCCGACCCGGAACTGCCCGCACCCGCCGCGTTCACGGCGCCGCGCACACCGACCGAGGTGGTGACGGCCCAGATCTGGGCGGAGGTGCTCGGTCTGACCGAGGTCGGCGTCCACGAGGACTTCTTCGCCCTGGGCGGGCACTCCCTGCGCGCCGTGGCCGCCGCCTCCCGCCTGCGCACCGCCTTCGACTGCCCGGTCCAGGTGCGCGACCTGTTCGACCACCCGACGGTCGCGCTGCTGGCCGCCGAGGTGGAGCGCCAACTCGTCGAACAGATCTCCTCGATGAGCGACGACGAGATCGACCTGTCCCTGACCTCCGACTTCTGATCGCCCGACGCCCAGCCCGAGATTGGACGGAACTTTCCCATGACCACTTCACAGGTCGAGTCCTCGCCCACGTCCGGCGGTCTCTCCCCCGCCGCCCGCCGCCTCCTGGAGCAGCGCCTGCGCGGCAAGGCCGGCGCCGCGCCGGCCGGCATCCCGCGCCTGGACCCGCGCCCCGAGCAGGCCCCGCTCTCGGCCGCCCAGCAGCGCCTGTACTTCCTCGACCAGCTCGACCCGGGCAGCACCGAGTACCTGATGCCCGCGGCCTGGCGGTTCACCGGCCCGCTCGACGTGGCCGCGCTCGACGCGGCGGTGGCCGACCTGGTCGCCCGGCACGAGCAGCTGCGGGTGGTCTTCCCCGACGAGGAGGGCGTCCCCGCCCAGCGGGTGCTCTCCGCCGAGGGGGCCGGCCTGGACCTGGTCGAGCTGTCCGCCGCCGTCCGGGAGGGCGGCGACGCGGCCGTCCTCGCAGCCGTGCAGGAGCCGGCGCTGCGCCCCTTCGACCTGGCGGCCGAGCCCGCGTTCCGGGCCACGCTCCTGCGGATCGCCGAGGAGGACCACGTCCTGGTGCTCGCCATGCACCACATCGTCTCGGACGGCTGGTCGCTGGACATCCTGATGCGGGACCTGCGGGAGCTGTACGAGGCAAGAGCACAGGGCGCCCCGCCGCCGGCCGGCCCGGCACCGATCGCGTACACCGACTACGCGGTCTGGCAGCGCGGCACCGACGAGAGCGCCGACCTCGCCTACTGGCGCGACGCACTGGCCGGACTGACCCCGCTGGACCTGCCCACCGACCACGTGCGTCCGGCCACCCGCTCCTACGCCGCGGCCGTCCACACCGTCGAGCTGCCCGCGCAGCTGACCGGGGCGCTGGCCGAGGTGGGCCGGCGCGCCGACACCACCTCGTACATGACCGTGATGTCGGCCTTCCAGGCGGCGCTGGCCTTCCACAGCGGACAGGACGACATCGCGATCGGCACCGTGGTCGCCAACCGGGAGCGGCCGGAGACCGAGCAGCTCGTCGGGTTCTTCGTCAACACCCTCGTCATCCGCACCGACCTGTCGGGCGACCCCACTTCGGCGCAGCTGCTCGCCCGGACCCGGGAGAGCGTGCTGGGCGCCCTCTCGCACCAGGGCCTGCCCTTCGAGCGGGTCGTGGACGAACTCAGCCCCGACCGGGACCTGTCGCGCAATCCGCTGTTCCAGGTGCTGTACTCGCACACCGCCGAGCGGCAGGACGGCCCGTACACGCTGGGCGGGGCGAGCGGCACGGCGGTGCCCGTCGACCTGACGACCGCGAAGTTCGACCTGACGCTGGACGTCGCCGAGGACGCACAGGCGGGGCGGGTGCGGCTGCGGTTCGTGTACCGGCCGGACCTGTTCACCGAGGAATCGGTGGCGCGGCTGGCTGCGCACACCGTGGCCGTGCTGGAGGCCTTCACCCGGGGACCGGGTGTACCGCTGAGCGAGATGGCCCTGCTGACGGACCCGGAGATCGCCGAGCTGCTCGGCCCCGACGGGCCCGCGGCCCGCACCCCGGGCGGTGACCTCCCCGAGATCGCACCGCGCCTGGCTCCGGCGCGGGTGGCGGAGCAGATCCGGCTGACCCCGGACGCCGTGGCCGTCAGCGGCGGCGGCCGCAGCCTGACCTACGCCGAACTCGACGCCACATCACGGGCGTTGGCACGGCGGCTGCGGGCGGCGGGGATCGGGCCGGAGTCCCTGGTGGGGGTGTGCCTGGGCCGGACGGTCGACCTGGCGGTGGCGCTGCTCGCGGTGTGGCGGGCCGGCGCGGCGTACCTGCCGCTCGACCCCTCCCACCCGCGGGCGCGGCGCGCGTTCACGGTCACCGACGCCGGGGTGGAGTGGGTGGTCGCCGACGCGGTCGGCCGCGCGGCGGTGGAGGGTCTGCCGGTGGGGGTGATCCCGCTGGAGGACCCCCGCGGGCGGGACGCGGCGGAGGAGGCCGGGCCGGACGGGCCGGACGAGGTCCTCCCGACGGCGGACAGCCTCGCGTACGTCATCTACACCTCCGGTTCGACCGGGCAGCCGAAGGGCGTGGAGATCACCCACGCCAACGTCGCCTGGCTGTTCGACGCCGCGGACCGGCACTTCGGCTTCGGTCCCGGTGACGTGTGGACCCTGGTGCACTCCCCCGCCTTCGACTTCTCGGTGTGGGAGCTGTGGGGGCCGCTGACCAGCGGAGGCCGCGTGGTGGTGCTGACCGGGGACGAGGTCCGCGACCCGGCCGCGGTGCACTCCGTCCTGCGCCGTGAGGGGGTCACCGTACTGAACCAGACCCCCGCCGCGTTCAAGGGGCTGCGCGCCCACATGGCGCAGCAGGGCGAGGCCTTCGCCGGCCTCCCGCTGCGCACCGTGGTCTTCGGCGGGGACGCCTTCGACGCCCGGGACTACCGCGACTGGTTCGCCGTGCCGGAGGACGAGCGGCCGGCCCTGGTGAACATGTACGGGATCACCGAGACCACCGTGCACGTCACCTACCGGCTGATCACCGAGGAGGACACGCACTCCCCCGTCTCCTCGCCGATCGGCCGCCCCCTGCACGGCCAGCACGGCTACGTCCTGGACCGGGCGCGGCGGCTGGTGCCCCGCGGCACGGTGGGCGAGCTGTACGTGGCCGGCGGCGGGGTGGCCCGCGGCTACCGCAACCGGCCCGAGCTGTCCGCCGAGCGGTTCCCGGCCGACCCCTTCGGCCCGGGCGGGACCCGGATGTACCGCACGGGCGACCTCGTCCGCGTCCTGCCCGACGGGCAGCTGGCGTACGTGGGACGCGCCGACCACCAGGTGAAGATCCGCGGCTTCCGCATCGAGCCCGGCGAGATCGAGACCGCCCTGCGGATCCTGCCCGGGGTCCGGGACGCGGCGGTGGTGGCCCGGCCCGACGCGCACGGCGGGGCCCGGCTCGTCGCCCACGTGGTGCTGACCGAGGGCCGGCCGCTGGACGCCCCGGACCTGCGGGACCGGCTGCGGCTGACCCTGCCCGAGTACATGGTCCCCGCGCTGTTCGTCCGCCACCCCCGGCTGCCGATCACCGAGAACGGCAAGGTGGACCGAGCCGCTCTGGTGGCGGTGGCCGCCGAGGGGACGGCCGGGCCGGCCGAGTTCACCGCGCCGGCGGGTGCGGCCGAGGAGGCACTGGCCGCCATCTGGGCCGAGGTGCTGGGCACGGAACGCATCAGCAGCACGGCGAACTTCTTCGACCTGGGCGGCGACTCCATCCTGGCCCTGCGGGTGATCGGGCGGGCCCGCTCGGCGGGCCTGGGCCTGAGCGTGGCCGACCTGTTCCGCGCCCGCACCCTGGCGGACCTGGCCCGGCTTGCGACCGCCGCCGACGACGCGGGCCCGGCGCCCGTGGCGCCGTTCTCGCAGCTCGACCCGGCCGACGCGGCGCGGCTGCCGCAGGGGCTGGAGGACGCGTACCCGCTGACCATGCTCCAGGCGGGGATGCTGCACGAGATGCTGGCCGACGAGCGGCGGGGGGCCTACCACAACGTCACCGATCTGAAGATCACCGTGCCGGAAGGCTTCGACCTGTCCGCGTTCCGGGCGGCGGTGGACACCGCCGTGCGCAGCCAGGACATCCTGCGCACCTCCATCGACCTCGTCTCGTACGGCGAGCCGCTCCAGCTGGTGCACCGCACCGCCGAACTCCCGGTCGGCTACAGCGATCTGCACGCTCTGGGCCGCCAGGAGCAGCGCGCGGCCGTGAAGGCCTACGTCCAGGACCAGTTCTCCCGCCGGTTCGACCTGTCCGCCGCGCCGCTGGTGCGCATCCACCTGCACCAGCTCACCGACCACGAACTGCGGTTCACGATCACGGACTGCCACGTGGTCCTGGACGGCTGGAGCCTCACCTCGTTCATCGCCGACCTGCTCGACCTGCACCGCCAGGCCGTGGCCCTCGGGCGCGAGCCGAGCCTGCCCCCGTCCCCCCGGTTCGCCGAATACGTGGCGCTGGAGCGGGCGGCAGCCGAGTCCGAGGAGGGGCTCGCGTTCTGGAACAGCCGGCTGGCCGAGCTGCGGCCCGTACGGTTCCCGCGGCACGGCAGCCGGCCCTCCTGCGGGGGCGGTTCGGACATCGTCGAGATCCGGCGCTCGTACGCGGCGCTCGCCGAGCCGATCGGCCGCCTCGCCCGGCTCGCCGGCGTACCGCGGCGGACCGTCCTGCTCGCCGCCTTCCACCACACGATGGGCCTGTTCGCGGAGCTCGACCCCGACCACCCTGCCGCCGGCCACTCGATCGGGCTGGTCACCAACGGCCGTCCGGAGCTGCCGGACGCCGACCGGATGCGCGGGCTGTTCCTCAACAGCGTTCCCTTCGGCATCAGGAGGCCCGGCCCGGGGCAGAGCTGGCTGGACCTGCTGCGCGCCGTCTTCGCGGCCGAGCAGGAGCTGATGCCGCACCGCAGGGTGCCGCTGGCACGGATCGGCCGGCTGCGGCCGAACGAGCCGGGCCTGGTCGACGTCCTGTTCAACTACATCAACTTCCACCGGCTCTCCGGCGACAGCTGGGACGAGTCGGAGGAGATCGCGCAGACCATGTTCCCGCTCAACATCAACGTGAGCGTGGAGGGGTTCAGCGTCGACGTCGACACCACCCGGGTGGACCCCGCCGCCGCCGAGCAGCTCTCCGACGTGGTGTGCGGGCTGCTGGCGACGATGGTCGCCGACCCCGGGGGCCCGGTCACGGCGCCGCAGCTGGCGCAGGAGGCGCGCCGGCGCGCCCTGGAGGACTGGGCGCGCGGCCCGGTCGTGGAGAACCCGCCGCAGCTGTTCCACGAGTGGATCGGCGAACACGCCCGGAACACGCCGGACGCGGTGGCCGTCGCCCACGGCACGCAGGACGTCACCTACGCCGAACTGGACGCCTCGGCCGGGGCATTGGCCGCCCGGCTGAGGGAACTGGGCGTGGGGCCCGAGGTGACCGTCGGGATCTGCGCCGACCGGGGCCCGGACATGGTGCGGGCGGTGGTCGCCGTGCTGAAGGCGGGGGGTGCGTTCCTGCCGCTCGATCCCCAGCACCCCGCCGAGCGCCTCGCGTTCGTGGCCGGTGACAGCGGGATGCGGGTGCTGCTGACCCAGTCCGCGCTGGCGGGCACCGTACCGTTCGACGGGGAGACGGTGCTGCTGGACGCCCCGCTCCTGCACCCCGCGCGACGGTCGC
This sequence comes from Streptomyces sp. NPDC006326, assembly GCF_040612915.1. Taxonomy (NCBI): domain Bacteria; kingdom Bacillati; phylum Actinomycetota; class Actinomycetes; order Kitasatosporales; family Streptomycetaceae; genus Streptomyces; species Streptomyces sp. NPDC006326. The sequence goes on from NZ_JBEXRC010000008.1 coordinate 19,936, forward strand.
CCGCTGCCGGGACCACCGCCGACAACACCGCGTACGTGCTGTACACCTCCGGGTCGACCGGCCGGCCCAAGGGCGCCGCGGTGCCGCACCGCGGGCTCACGAACCTGATCCACGGCCAGCGGGACGTGTGCCGGCCCACCGGGAGCGACCGGGTGCTGCAGTTCGCCTCGTTCAGCTTCGACGTGTTCGTCAGCGAGCTGACCTGGGCCCTCGCGAATGGGGCGCGGCTGGTCACGGCGCCGAAGGAGGCACTGCTTCCCGGCCCCGACCTGGCGGCGACCATCAACGCCCACGGGATCACCGCCGCCGCGCTGCCGCCGAGCTCCCTCGCGGTGCTGGCGGAGGAGCAGGACGAGCTGCCGACGCTGCGCACCATCGTGACCGGCGGAGAGGCGCCCACGGCGGAGATGGCCGACGTGTGGTCGCGCGGCCGGCGCTTCGTCAACTCCTACGGTCTGACCGAGACCTCCGTGTGGTCCTGCGGTGAGATCTGCCGGGTCGGCGGCGGCCTGCCGCCGATCGGCCCCCCGATCCGCAACACCCAGGTGTACGTGCTCGACGACGCGCTCCAGCCGGCGCCCATCGGGGTACCCGGCGAGATATGCCTCGGCGGCGACGCCGTCGGCCTGTACTACCTGAACCGGCCCGAGCTGACCGCCGACACCTTCGTGCCCGACCCCTACGGCACGCCCGGCGGACGGCTGTTCCGCACGGGCGACCTCGGCCGCTACCACGCCGACGGCAGCATCGAATGCCTCGGCCGCCGGGACACCCAGGTCAAGCTGCGCGGCTTCCGCATCGAGCTGGGCGAGCTCGAACACGCACTGCGGGAGCTGCCCGCGGTGCACAAGGCCGTGGTCCTGCTCCGCCGCGACCTGCCGGGCGACCCGGCGCTGGTCGCGTACGTGGTGCCCGCGCCCGGCGCCGCCCCGGACGCGGAGGCCCTGCGACTGGAGCTGCGCTCCCGGCTGCCCCAGTACATGGTGCCCGCGCGGTTCGTGTTCCTCGACGAGCTGCCGCTGAACACCAGCCGGAAGGTGGACCGCGGCGCGCTGCCGCTGCCACAGGAGCGCTCCGACCTCGACACCGCCTACGTCGCGCCGCGCACGCCCGCCGAGGAGGCACTGGCCGACGTGTGGCGTACGGTGCTGGGCCTGCCGCGGGTCGGCGTCCACGACGACTTCTTCCGCATCGGCGGCAGCTCGCTGTCGACGGTCCGGGTGGCCGCCCGGGCGGCGGCCCGGGGGCTGGCGGTCTCGGTCCGGGACCTGATCGAGGCGCCCACCATCGCCCAGCTCGCCGCCCGGGCCGGGCGGTCCGCGGACGGGGCGCAGGACGTCAGGTCCGAGGTCCGGCTGCGGGAGGGCGAGGGCGATCCGATGTGGTGCGTCCACCCCACCGGCGGCAGCGCGGCCTGGTACGTCGGGCTCGCCCGGTCCCTGCCGACCGGGGTGCCGGTACGGGCCTTCCAGGCCCGCGGGCTGCTCGGCGGGGTCGACCCGACCACGGTGGCCGGCATCGCGGCCAACTACGCCGCCGAGATCACCGCGCACGGGGGCACCGGCCCGCACGACCTGTTCGGCTGGTCCATGGGCGCCAATCTGGCCATGGAGATGGCCACGCAGCTGCACGCCGCGGGGCACACCGTGGCGCCCCTGACGCTGATCGAGCCGTACCTGCCCTGCCCCGCTTCCCGGGCGCGGCTCGCCGCCGTCGGCCGGGACATGGAGGAGGGGCTGAGGCTGCGGGCCCGGGTACGCGCCCTGCCGCCGTCGGCGGAGCGGGAGGCGGCGACCGCCGAACTCACCGCGCTGCTGCTCGGCGCGGGCATGAGTCCCGACGAGGCGGCCCTGGTGGAGAACGCGCCGATCGAGGTGTGGCACTCGCTGCTCACCGCCCTGGCCGGCTACGAGCTCCGGCCCTACCCGGGACACGTCCACCTCGTGGTGGGCTCGCAGGCCGCCGGGCTGGCCGAAGGCGAGCCGATGCCCGGCCTGGACGTGGGCTTCCGGGAGTACGTCGAACGCTGGCGCGAGCTGGCCCTGGGCGGGCTGACCGTCCACGTGACCGAGGGGGACCACATGTCGCTGATGTCCGAACCGCTGATCGGCACGACCGCGGCCCTGCTGCACTCCATCCGGACGGAGGCCCGGCGATGACGATCACGGCAACGGCGACATCCACGGCAACGGCCACGGCAACGCCGATCGCGACGGCACCCCCGGCCGGGAGGGCGGCGTCCGCCTCCGCACCCGCCGGGTTCACCGAGCGCTACCTGCTCGACCCCGCCGTCAACGCGGACCCGTACCCGTACCTCAACTCCCTGCGCGACCACGCCCCCGTGTACTGGAGCGCCATGCACCGGGCCTGGCTGGTCACCGGGCACGCCCAGCTGATGCACTGCCTGCGCGACCCGGCGGTCTCCGCCGAGCGGGTGCGGCCGCTGATGGACGCCGTGCCGGAGGGTGCCCGGGAGGACGCCGAGCGGGCCTTCGCCATCCTGTCCCGCTGGATGGTGTTCAACGACCCGCCGCAGCACCGGCGGCTGCGCCAGGTGTTCCAGGAGCAGTTCGCCGCCCGCTCGATCGGCCGCTACCGCACCTTCGTGGAGCGCGCCACCCGCGCCATGCTCGCCCGCCGCGCCGTGCCCGGCCGGACCGGCGACCTCGTCGCGGACATCGCCCGGCCGCTGCCCGCCCTGGTCTTCGCCCGCTGGCTGGGCGTGCCCCAGGCGCACGGGCCCTCCTTCTGGTACTGGAACGCGCGGGTGGGCGACCTGGTCCTGGGCGCCGCCCAGGAGGAACGCGAGTACCGCACCTCGCTCCAGTCCCTGGTCAACCTCGACGACTACCTCGCCGGCCTGGTCCGCGAACGGCGCGCCGACCCGCAGGACGACCTGATCAGCTCCGTGCTCGCCGGCGGCCAGATCGGCGCGTCGGTCAGCGAGGAGGAGTTCGTCGGAATGCTGACCCAGATGGCCTTCGCCGGCGGCGAGACCACCAGCAACCTCATCGTCAATGCCGTGCTGGCCCTGCTCCGCCATCCGCAGGAGCTGGCGGCCGTACGGGAGGACCCGGCGCGGGTGTCGATGGCGGTGGAGGAGGCGCTGCGCTACGACGGCCCGTCGAAGATGTCGATCCGCACCGCGGCACGGGACTTCGAGCTCGACGGCCACCCGGTGCGCTCCGGCGACCGGATGTTCCTCGTGACCGCGGCCGCCAACCGGGACCCCGGGCGCTTCGCCGATCCCGACCGGTTCAGCGTCCTGCGCGGCAGCGCCTCCCACCTGGGCTTCGGCTTCGGGGCGCACTTCTGCATCGGGGCGGCGCTGGCCCGGCTGGTGGCCGGGGCGGTGGTCGACGTACTGGTGCGCGAGTACCCGGACCTGGAGCTGCTCGAACAGCAGCACACCTGGCAGCCTTCGCTGCTCAACCGCGCTCTGACCGCCCTGCCCGTCCGCTACTGAAAGGCCCCCCTCATGGCTACCACCCTGGCGGGCGCGGGATCACGGCTGCGCGCCCCCGCCCGGCTGCCGTCCTTCCGCCTGCTGTGGCTCGGGCAGTCCCTGTCCCTGCTGGGCGACGGGTTCAGCTACATCGCGTTCTCCTGGATCACGCTGAGCCTGACGCAGTCCACCCTGGCCCTCGGATACGTCCTCGCCTTCCAGGCGGTGCCGCGGGCCCTGCTGACCCTGGTCGGCGGCTCCCTCAGCGACAAGTGGTCCCCGCGGACGCTGATGAAGTTCTCCAGCTGGGCCCGGGCCGCCCTGATGGCGGCGGTCGGACTGGCCGGCACGACCGGTTCCCTGGCCCTGTGGATGCTGTGCTGCGCCGCCGCGGCCTTCGGCGCGGTCGACGCCTTCTTCCAGCCCGCCAGGGCGTCGATCCTGCCGTCGGTGGTGGACGAGGAGCTGCTGGCGCCGGCCAACGCCCTGCTCGCCGTCGGCACCAAGGTCGCGGCGGTTCTCGGCCCGGCCGTCGGCGGCATGGTGGTGGCGTTCAGCGACGCCCCCGTCGCCTTCCTCGTCGACGGGGCGTGCTTCGCGCTCTGCGGGCTCTGCGTCGCGGGGATACGGCCCCCGGCCCGGCCCGTGCAGGAGCCCGGGCCGGGCCGGGAGGCGCAGGAGGCCACGGACCGGCCCGCACCGGAGCCCGCAGAGGGCACCTCGCTGGGCGCCCGGATGCGGGCGGGGCTGCGCTACGCCCTGGAGGACCCGCGCATCCGCACCATCCTCGTCGTCGACGCGGCGGTGACCTTCTGCCAGTCGGGCCCGTTCACCGTCGGCTTCGCCACCCTCGCCAAGATCGACCTGCACGGCGGCTCGACCACCCTGGGGCTGCTCAACGGCGCGCTGGCCGGCGGGGCGATGCTGGGCACGCTCGTCGGCGGGGGCTTGAGCCGCCGCCCGCGGGTGGGCCTGCTGATCGCCGCACTGGCCGGCTGGCTCGCGGTCGGCACGGCGGCACTGGGCCTCGTCGGCAACACGGCGGCGGCGCTCGCCACCGTCCTGGCGATGGGCTTCGGCATGGGCTTCCAGGGGGTCTTCGGCCTGAGCTGGATCCAGCGCAACATCCCGGGCTCCGTGCTGAGCCGCGTCATCGCGGTGGACATGGTCATCGGCTACGGGGTCGCCCCGCTCTCGCTGATCGCCTGCGGAGCCCTGGCCCACTCGGGCACGGCCCCGATGTTCACCCTCTCGGCCGCGATCCTCGCGGTGACGGCCCTGGGGATCCTGGCCTCGAAAACGGTGCGCGAGATGCGCTGAGCCCACGGCCCGCGAGGCCCCCGGCCCGGCCGCCGGGGGCCTCGCCGCGCCGGTCAGGAGGCCAGGGACGCCGACAGCTCGCACAGCGCCGCCCGGTTCGCCCGGCCCGTTTTCGTGCCGAGGGCGGCGATGTGCTTCTCGACCGTACGCGGGGAGATGTAGAGCCGGTCGGCGATGTCCTTGTTGCCGAGCCGCTCGGCGAGCAGCTGGAACACCTCGTACTCGCGGACGGTGACGCCCTGGGAGCGCAGTACCTCGGGGATCCGGCTCGAACCGGTGCGGCGCTGGTGGACCGGGGCGCCCATCCGGCGCAGCCCGGCACGGCAGGCACCCGCGACATCGGCCACCCCGCCCTGGTGGAAGTGCTGTTCGGCGCGGCGCAGCCAGGCCACCGGCTCGCCCCAGCCGTCCTCGAACGCCGCGTCGGCGATCAGCCGCAGGCCCAGGTGCAGGGCGGTGGCGTACGGCTCGGCGGCGCGCAGCGCCTCGGCGACGCAGGCGGCCGCCTCCTCGGGGCGGCCCTCCCGGCCGTGCAGTACGGCGCCGGCGAAATGGACGAACTGCCGGTTCCAGCGCATGCGTCCGGGGGCGGTGGCGGCGATCTCCTCGTACGCGGGGCGCCCGGCGGCCCCGGAGAGCACGTCCAGGAGCAGGCCGATGCCGTAGCGGCCGCTGAGGTAGTAGGTGCTCGGGTTGGTGTTCTCCAGTTCCGCCACGGCGCGCAGTTCGCGTACGGCGCCGGGCCGGTCCTCCTCCATGAGCGCGCAGAAGGCCCGGGCGAGGCCGCGGGTGAGCGGTTCCTCCTGGGATCCGGCCCCGTCCCACTCGGCGAAGGCGGCCAGCGCCCGGTCCATCGCCGCGCGCTCCCCGCGGTGGGCCGCCAGGCTGGCCTGGGCCATCAGGACGTACCGGGTCGCCGGGGCCAGCCGCAGCCGCTGGACGACGGCCAGGCACTCCTCGGCGCACCGCTGGGCGGTGGTGAACTCGCCGCGCAGGACGGCGTCCATGATCATGATGCCGTCGATGGTGTGGACGATGGTGGCCGAGCCGAGCCGCAGGGCCTCGGCCCGGGCGTGCAGCAGCGGGGCGGTGTTCCCCTCGGTGAGCCAGTTGTTGCCGCCGATGCGGGTGAGCGCGTACATCCGCTGGAGTGGGAGCTGGTGCTGTTCGGCGGTGTGGAGGGCCGATTCCAGCAGGGCGGTGGCCTCGTCGAAGTCCCGTTCGCGGGCGAGGGTGGCCAGGAGTTCCCAGGCCTGGCAGACGACCGTGGCCAGGCCGTGCCGCTCGGCGGCGAGGAGTCCGGAGTAGGCGAGCTTCTCGGCCAGTTGGGTGCGGTCCGGGCCGGGGGTGTCGAGTGCGAGGTAGGCGGCGGTCACGTCGATGGAGGCGGTGCTGCGCTCGTCGGGGTTGCCGCCCAGCAGCGCTCTGGCCTGGGCTATCTGTCTGTTGCCGTCCTCCCAGCGGCCGGCGGTGTGGGCCACTTTGGCGAGGCGGGTGTGCAGGGCGGCGAGCCGGGTGGCGCCGAGTCCGCTGCCGACGAGGGTGTGCATGTTCTCGGCGAAGGTGAAGGCCTGCGCGAAGTCACCGGCTTCGGCGAGCGCGGGCAGCAGGGCCTCCAGGGCGACGGTGCGGCCGGCGGCGTCCTGGCTGCCCGCCAGCAGCCGTTCGGCCCGGCCGAGCAGGGTGACCGCCGAGCCGATCGCGCCGGCCGACAGCGCCCGCAGCCCGGCGTCCGTGAACAGGGTGCCGGCCTCGCCGTCGTCGCCGGCCTGGGCGCGCAGCTCCGCGACCAGGGGGCACCAGTCGCCCTCCAGGTCCGGGTAGAGCGCCTGGACCGCGTCGGCGGCCCGCCCCGACATCGCGGCCCGGTTGGCCGGGGTGAGCTGGGTGAGCAGCGCCTCGGCGGTGAGGGAGTGCCGGAAGGCGTACCAGTCGGGAGCGGGCTCGTCCGGGACGACGAGCTGGGCGGCCACGCCCGCGTGCAGATGGCTGAGCAGGCCGCGGTCGTCGATGCCGGTCATCCGCTGGAGCACGGTCAGCGGGAAGCGCCGCCCGATCACGGCTGCCGCGGACAGCAGGGTCAGCCCCTGGGGTCCCAGCCGGTCGATGCGGCGCAGGATGCCGCGGGCCAGGGCGGTGGACACGTCGCTGCGCAGGTCCCCGACGACCCGCCAGCCGTCCTCGGAGCGGACGAGGGCGCCGCTGCCGATCATGCCCTGGAGGAGCTCCTCGACGAGGAAGGGGCTGCCCGCGCTGTCGTCCCACAGCCGTTCCAGGGCCTCGGCGGGGACCAGTCCGGGCTCGGTGTCCAGCTGGGCGGCGATGAGCCCGCACACCTCGGGGCGGGTGAGCGGGGCGAGTTCCAGCACGGTCCCCACGCCGCGCCGGCGGGCCGAGTCGGCCATGTCGAGCGCCTCGCAGGGCTCCGTGCGGATGGTGGCCAGGAGCACCACGTTGGTGTACTCCAGGTTGTCCACCAGGTACTCCACGACCGCGAGGGTCTCGGGGTCGGCGTCGTGCAGGTCCTCCAGCAGGAGCAGCTGGCCGTGCTGCTTGCCGGTGGCGATGAGCAGCCGCAGCACGGCCTCGCCGAGGATCACCATGGAGCTGTTGTTCTGGGCGTCGCTGCTCCAGTCGGGGATGATCCTGCCGAGCGCCGGCCGGTAGGGGCCCAGCGGCAGGTCGTCCAGCGGTTCGCCGCTGCGGAACAGCGACATCAGTGCTTCGGTGAGTGGCCGGAACGGCACCGTGGGGCCGGTGGTGCTGCTGCGGCCCCGCAGGGCGCGCATGCCCGTGCCGAAGGCCATGCCGACGGCTTCGGCGGCGAGCCGGGACTTGCCGATCCCGGCCTCGCCGACCAGGAAGACGACCCTGCCGCGTCCTTCGCCCGCGTCGGTCAAGGCCTGCTGGATGTCCCGCAGTTGCGGGTCACGACCGACGATGTACCGCGAACGGGAACGCATGAGCGCAATCTAGTTCATGCGTACGGGCGTTCGTGCGGCGAAAGTTGGCCTTTTCCCATGCCTTCGAACAGGACGCGGGAAGGGGCGGCGGCCGCCCCCGCTACCAGGTGACGTTGGGTGCCGAGACGCTGGTGTCGATGGTGCTCAGGGTGATCACGATGCCGCTGGTCAGCACCACACCGGCCAGAGCACGGGCCCGGGCGCACGCCTTGTTCCGTCCCGACAGGGTGATCCCGCCGGCCGGGTCCTCGACCCGCGTCCCGGCCTCGGTCGCCTCGCCGGCCGTCACGGACTGGGCGTTGACCTGGGTCTTCTGCATGGTGGTGAGTACCTTTCTCGTTACCTGATGGGAGTGGTGCTCGGTGCAGTGGTACGTGGTGCCGTGACGCTGGTCAGCAGGTGGTGCGGGACGGGCCGCCCGGTACCGCCGCGGCGGCGTGGTCGAGCAGCAGGACGGAGGGGACCGCCTCCGGGAAGCCCAGCCGGAGCAGGGCGTACCCGATGCCGGAGAGTCCGGTGAGGAGGCCGGGGGACGGGACGTGGTCGGGGGTGCCGCAGCGGCGGCCGTGGTCGTCGAGCCGGCCGAGCACCTCTCCGGTACGGCGGACCAGCGCGGCCCGGGCCGCGTCGTGGCCCTGGCCGGCGAGGACGCCGAGCAGTTCCAGGGAGCCGAACGCGCCGTGGCGCAGGCTCAGGTCGGGGCATTCGGCGGGCGAGGCGCCGAGCAGGGTGACGCACCGGTCGATCTCGGTCGCCGGGAGCGGGCCGGCGGCGCCGAGGCCCTCCGCGGCGGCCAGCGCGTCGGCGGCGGCCAGGGCCGTGCCCGCCAGGCCCGAATGCCAGCCGAGGTCGGCCGGCCCGGGCCGGCCGGCCCGGCGCAGGGCCTCGTCCAGCGCTCCCCGCAGCAGCGCGGCTCCGGCGCGGGCGTGCGGGGCCGTGGCCGGGGCGGCACCGGACGGCTGAGCGGACGGCTGGGCGGACGGCTGGGCCGCGGCATAGCGCAGCAGGGCCCAGCCGATGCCCGCGTCGCCGTGGGCGAAGCCGGGGGCGCCGTGGGCCGGCCGGCCGGCTCGGACGAGCAGCCGGTCGGCGAGCCGCCGGGCCGCTCCCGCCACGGCGGGGTGCCCGTACGTCCGCTGCACCGCGACGGTGGCGGCAAGGGCTCCGGCGAGGCCGTCGGCGAGGTCGGCGGGACCCTCGGGGTCGGCCTCGACGGCGAGTTCCAGAGCGGCGAGGGCGGCGGGCAGGCAGGCGGCGAGGCCGCTGCCGTCCCCGTCGCCGGGGTGGTCGAGGAGGGCGGCCAGCCGGGCCGCGGAGTAGAGGATCCCGCCGAGTCCGTGCAGGGCGCCGGGGCCCGCGGCGGCGCTCAGCGCCGGGTCCGCGGCCATCGCGGACAGCAGTGCGGGCAGCGGGCGTACGGCCTGCCGGGCCAGCGCGGTGTACCGGTCGGCCCCGGTCAGGGCGCCGAGCTGGGCGAGGAACAGCGCGACCCCGCAGTAGCCCTGGGCGAGCCCGCCGCCCATCGGCAGGACGGCCCAGTGCCGGGCGGCCACCTCCTCCAGGCCGAGCCAGTTGACGCGCCCGTCGCCGTGGACGGCGCGGGCCGCGATCTCGTCGGCGATGCCGCAGGCCGCGGCGAGCAGCCGGGAGGGCTCGGGCACGACGGCCGGTGCCACCCGTCCGGTCAGGGCCGAACGCGGCCCGTCCACACTGAGGTTGGCGCCGGTGACGGCGAGCGTCGCCGAGATCACCCACTCCTGGTCGTGGCGGTCCACCTCGCCCATGGCGGCGATCTTCTCACGGGCGGCGCGCAGGCTGGGTGCGGGCAGCACCCCGTCGAGGAAGGTGCCCCGGGAGGTCTCCAGCGAGGTGTGCGCGGGGTGGTGGAAGAAGAGCGGCACGTCCCCGCACCACAGGTCCGCGATCTCGTCCTCGATCAGCCGCTGCCGGGCGGGGTCGTGCTCGGACTCCGCCCACAGCACGGCGAGCACCGCGTCCCGGGTCAGCGCGTCGCTGAGCACGTCGGGGTGGGTGGACTCGTCCAGCAGGGTCGTGTAGAGGCGGGTGGACCGGGCGATCAGCCGCCCGGGGCTGGTGGCCCAGCGGGCCAGCAGCCCGGGCTCGGCGCCGTCGCCGAGGAGTTCGCCGCGGTGGGCGGTGATCGCGTCGTACCCGGCGCGGAACCCTTCGAGCAGCGCGGCACGGTGGTCGGCGTGGCGGGCCGTCCTGTTCTGCGGCAGCGGCCGGTTCTGGCCGGCCGGGCTGGCGACCCGGCCGCGCAGCAGCCGCATCTCGTCCGTCCCGGCGGCCTCCCAGCGCAGGCCGTCGCTCGGGTAGGAGCCGCCGTCGGGGCCGCCGAGGGCCGAGATGTCCATGGCGCCGTTCTCGCCGATCAGCAGGCTCGGCAGCAGGCAGGTGCGGTACACCGAGGCCGCCAGGGCCCCGGCCGCCGGGTCGGACCCGCAGGTCACCGCGGCGGGCAGACCGGCGTGCAGCAGGGTCTCGGCGTCGACCAGGACCGGCTGGTCTCCGCAGGCGATGACGTTCTCGTAGTGCATGTCCACGCCGTCGATCGCGTAGAGCAGGGCGAGCAGGGCGCCCTGGCGCCGGTAGAACCGGTCCAGTTCGGTGGACGACCGGCACCAGCCGTGCTCGATGAACTCCAGCCAGCCGTACCCGTCGCGGCGCAGCGAGCCGGGGGTGCGCAGGCCGAGGCCGGGCACCTTCTCGTTGGCCCAGCCGACCGCCTGGTCCAGCAGGGCGTGCTGGCCGAGGGGGCGCGGCTTGTACACGACGGTGGCTCCGCCGGCGAAGTGCAGCAGGGCGACCGAACGGTTCCCCTGGTGGGGGTCTCCCCGCCCGAGGTCCACCCGGACGAGCGGACCGGGATCGCGGCCGCCCAGCAGCTCGGCGGTGATCGCCCGGCGGTCGGCGGCGAACCGCTCCAGCAGTTCCACGGCGGCCTCGACCGCGTACCCGCAGGTCTGGCCGAGCATCCGGGCCAGCACCGGGTAGCGGGTGAACAGCCGCTCCAGGCCCGGCCGGCTGCCGAGGTGGGCGAGGAAGGCCGCGAACCGCTCCCGGGGGGTCTCCCCCCGCAGCAGGCCGGCCGTGCGGGCCAGGTGGAGTTCCTTGACCAGGGTGCGGGCGGCCTGCCGCAGCAGCCGGTCGCCGAGCCGCTCCTCGAAGGCCGCGCGCACGGCGTCGCGTCCGGCCCCGGCCGGCTCGGTCCGCAGGGCCACCTCGGCCCAGGCGGAGGCGATCAGGGGGCGCAGCGCGGGCAGGAACACCTCGGCGCCGCCGGCGCGGTCCTCCGTACGGTCCCGGGCGCGGCCCTCCCGGCCCTCCGTACGCTCCCCGGCGCCGTCCCCGTCCCCGGCGCCGTCCCCGTCCCCCGCACGGTCCTGCGCCGGGAGCTCCCGCGGCGCCCCGGCCACCGCGTCCTCGATGTACTGCGCCCACCGCGGCTTGACGCTCCGTCCGGCCAGCCGGGCCGGCTCCTCCGCCGCGAGGGCGTACGCCGCCTCCTGCGCGGTCCCCAGGCCCGCCAGCCGGGCGGCGAAGCCCTCGGTGTCCCCCAGCGACCACGACGCCGGTCGGCTGTGGGGGGCGTCGGCCGGCGCGGGTGCCGGGGCACCCGGGGCGGCGAGCCGCTCCCGCAGGTTCAGGGCCCGGGCCCACCAGGAGTGGGTCAGGCCACCGACCCGGGTCTCTTCGGCGGTGGTGGCGGTGTCAGTCACGAGGAGAAAACTCGCAGAGCGCGGCGCCCCGCACATGGGGGCCGTTCCCCCATATTCCGCGGGCCGCCCCCCGCGGGGGGCGCGGACGCCGCCGGGACGGTGGGTGGTGCGCGGGGACACCGGCCCGCCCCCACCCTCTCGACCTGCGGCTGCGTCACGGCGGGGGCGCCCGCACCGGGCCGTCTTCACAGGATCCGCCCTCATGGGGGCGTGCCTTCACAAATGTGGGGGCCGCCGCCCGATGCCGCTGCGCACCGGCGGAGCCAGTCTGGGTGCAGTGCCCCTTCCGCCATCCGGCACCCCGGCCGGCGGATGATCATCGGAGGACCTGGTGGGAGAACCCGTCCCTGTCGACGTCGTCGCATTCGACCCCGTGCTGGAAGCCGGGACCAAGAGCACCCTGTCCGGCTGCCCCGAGGTGTGCCTGACCGCCGCGGGCACGCAGCCGCGCGTCGTGGTCATGACGGTGGACCAGGTCGGTCGGCCGGAGCTCGACGTCCTGCGCACCGTCCGCGACACCCCGGGCCGGCCCGAAGTGGTCCTGGTGGCCGGGGAGCTGGTGCCGGAGGGCGCCCTGCACGCCATAGCCGCCGGCGCCCGCGGGCTGCTGCGCCGCCGCGAGGCGGACGCCGTGCGGCTGCCGCGCGCCGTACTGGCCGCCTCGCGCGGCGACTGCACGCTGCCGCCGGACCTCCTGGACCGGCTGCTGGAGCGCTCGGCCACGGGCGGGACCGCGGCCGACGGCTCCCCGGAGCCCTGGGGGGCGGCCGGGCTGAGCGACCGGGAGCGCAGTGTGCTCCGCCTGGTCGCCGACGGGCACGAGACCAACGAGATAGCCAAGCAGCTGTGCTACTCGCCGCGCACCGTGACGACCGTCGTCCACGACATCACCCAGCGCTTCCGGCTGCGCAACCGGGCCCATGCCGTGGCCTACGCCCTCCGGGTGGGCCTCCTGTGAGCGCCGTCGCCGAACTCACCCGCACCCGCAGCGCCGCTCCGGCGGACCGGCTGAGCCTGCTGCGGCAGGCCGGGGACGGCCGGATGCCGTACCCGGCCCTGGTCCGCCTCCTCGGCGCCGTCGCCGCGGAGCCGACGGCCCGCCCCGCGGCCGCGCCGGAGGCCCCGCGCCTGACGGCCCGCCAGACGGCGGTGCTGACCCTGATGGCGGAGGGCCACGGCAACGCGTTGATCGCCCGCACGCTGTCCTGCTCGGAGCACACCGTGAAGAACGTGATCTACGAGCTGATGGCCCGCCTCCAGGCCCGCAACCGCGCCCACGCGGTGGCCTGCGCGGTGCGCCACAGCCTCATCTGAGGTGTTGTCCGGAAAGGCACCCTTGCCCGTCGTGGCGCGGGTGTACGGTCATCGCTCAAGCGGTGGGCGGAGTACGGGGGTTGGGGGGAAATGAGCGACGGTACGGGACGTCCGGGCGGCGAGGTCGAGCGCCCGCGCGGCGAGGACGGCGATCGGAGCGTCGACGTCCGCCGCCGGGTGGAGCAGATCGCGCTGGGCCTGATGGCCACCTCGGGGGTGGTGGTCCTGCTGGCGGACCTGTTCGGCTGGCTGGACGCGCTCGCTCCCGGCGGCGCGCTCCCCAAGGTCACGCTGCTCATCCTGAGCACGGTCACGGTGTTCCTGCTCATGGAGCTCGAACGGCTGAAGAAGCTCGACACCGTCGACGACCGGGTCAGGCACCTCGGCCCGGACGTCCAGCGGAAGATCTCCGACCTGGAGGCCGGCGTCGACGCGCAGATCTCCACCCTGACCGCGAACGTCGAGGCGCACCTGTCGAAGCTGGACATCGACGCCATCGCACAGCGCCTCAAGCGGCAGCACTACGGCGGCGTGGTCCAGATCCACAGCCGCTTCCCGGAAGACGCGTTCACCGGCTTGCTGGAGCGCGCCGGCGACGAGCTGGTGATCCTGCAGACCTGGATCCCCAACCTGCACCACCTCAGGGCCGCCCTGTACAAGGCGATCACCGACCAGCAGGTGCACGTGCGCATCCTGCTGCTGCACCCCTCGTCGCCCGTGGCCGGGCTGCGCGACGAGGCGCTCCGGGCGGTGCGGGACCCGGCCCTCGCGGTGAACGTGCGGGCGAGCGTCGAAGGCTGCCTCGCCGGACTCGCCGAACTCAACACGGCGCTCACGCCGGAGAACCGGACCCGCCTCCAGGTGCGTCTCTACAACTCCCTGCCCTCCATCGCCGTATTCAAGATCGACGAGCGTTTTCTGGTCAGTTCGTTCCTGCACGGCCAACTCGCCATCGACTCGACGCAGATCGAGATCGAGGGCGGCGACACGGTGATGGGCGAGGAGGTCCAGCGGGAGCTGCGCACGCTGTGGAGCATCGGCACGGACGTGGACCTCCTCGACTGGCGCACGTCGGTGGCCGGCATCAGCCTGTGATCCGCGCCCGTGATCCACGGAAAGGTACCGTCATGCACGATCTGCACGCTCTGGACGCGTTCGAGGACGCCCTGATCGAACGGTTCCGGGACCACCCGGTCCTGGCGAACGTCGCCGCCCTCCCGGACGAGGACTTCGCCGCACTCCTGCTCCAGCGGCGCTTCGTCTCGCTCGCCTTCACCCCGTCCTACGACCTGGCGATCGACCTGCTGCGCGACGAGGCGGGACTGCGGATCGCCCGGGTCATCCTGCGCGAGGAGTACCCGGACGGCCACGGCCACACCCCTTCGCATCGCGAGGACATGACGGAGGACCTGCGCCGCCTCGGCATCTCCCGCCCGGCCCTGGTGGCCTCGCGGCCCACCGCCCGGACCCGGCAGGTCATCCAGGACACCCTGGAGCTGATCGCCGACGCGGGCGGGCACCCCGACGCCGACCTGCGGCTGCTGACCATCCTGCGGTTCTGGGGCGAGGTGCTGGTCTCCGTCGAGTACGGGCGGCTGTGGGAGCGGATGGCCCCGCTGCTGACCGAGGACGGCAAGAACCGCTCCCGCTTCTACTACCCGCACCACGTCCACGACGCGAAGACCCACTCGCTCGCGACGCTGTCCCTGCTGTCGGGCTCCCACTCGGACCGCCTGGCCACCCGCGTGACCGAACTCCTCGCCCACGAGGAGTCGACCGCCGGCTTCCGGGAGCTGGAGGAACGCGCCCTCCTGCTCAAGACCGCCTTCTACGACCAGTTCCTCCCGGCCCTGGACCGCGTCACGGTCTGAGCCGGGCCCGGACACCGCACCCGGGCGAGAACCCCGGCCGCGCCGGACGGCCGTCCGGCGCGGCCGGGGTCAGCCCTCGTCCGGCGTGAGGCGCAGGGAGATCGAGTTGATGCAGTAGCGCTGGTCCGTGGGGGTCGGGTAGCCCTCGCCCTCGAAGACGTGGCCCAGGTGGGAGCCGCACTTCGCGCAGAGGACCTCGGTGCGGACCATGCCGTGGGAGACGTCCGCCCGCAGCTCGACCGCGTCGGAGTCCTTGGGGTCGTAGAAGGACGGCCAGCCGCAGTGCGACTCGAACTTCTCCGTGGAGCGGAACAGCTCGGCGCCGCAGGCACGGCAGGAGTAGACGCCCGCCGTCTTGGTGTCGGTGTACTCACCGCGGAACGCCGGTTCGGTGCCCGCGAGGCGCAGCACCTGGTACTCGGACGGCGTCAGCTCCGCCTGCCACTGCTCGTCCGTCTTCTCGACCTCGTACGCCATGACTCTCCCGCTCCTTCAGCTCGACAGGCGGGCGAGGATGGCCGGACCGAGGTCCGTGACGTCGCCCGCGCCCATCGTGAGAACGAGGTCGCCGGGCTTCGCCATTCCCGCGATGACGTCGGCGACGTCCTCCTTCTCGTGCTCGGCGGTGACGTCGGCGCCCGCGGCGCGCGCCGCGGTGATGATGATCTCGCTGGTGACCCCGGGGATCGGGTCCTCGCGGGCCGGGTAGATGTCCAGGACCACGGCGGAGTCGGCCAGCGCGAGGGCCTGGCCCATCTCCTTGCCCAGTTCCTGGGTGCGGGAGAAGAGGTGCGGCTGGAAGACGACCAGGATGCGGGAGTCCCCGGCGGCGCCGCGGATGGCCTCCAGGTCGGCGGTCATCTCCGTCGGGTGGTGCGCGTACGAGTCGATGACCTGGACGCCCGCCGCCTCGCCCTTGAGCTGGAGGCGGCGCTTGACGCCGGTGTACTTGCCCAGCGCCGAGGCGAGGTTGTGCGCCGGGATGCCGAGGGCGACGCCCGCGGCGAGGGCGGCGACGGCGTTGTGCGCGTAGTGGCGGCCGGGCACCGAGACGGTGAAGGTGAGCATCCGGCCGTCCAGGACGACGGTGACCTCGCTGGTCAGACCGCGCGGGGTGATCTTCGCGATCCGGACGTCGGCGCCCTCCTCCTCGCCGTACGTGACGACGGTGAGGCCGGCCGTGCCGGCGACGCGGCGGGCGATCTCGGCGGCGCCCTCCTGGCCGTGGGCCACGACCAGGGTGCCGCCGGGCACGATCTTGCCGACGAAGGTCTCGAAGGACGCGTAGATCTCCTCCATCGACGCGTAGTTCGCGTGGTGGTCGAGCTCGGCGTTGAGGATGATCGCGACCTGCGGGGCGTACTTGTGGAAGCTGCGGTCGCTCTCGTCCGCCTCGGCCACGAAGATGTCGCCCTCGCCGTGGTGGGCGTTGGAGCCGGGTGCGTCCAGGTCGCCGCCGATGGCGTACGAGGGGTCCAGGCCCAGCGCCGACAGGGACACCGCCAGCATCGAGGTGGTGGTGGTCTTGCCGTGCGTACCGGCGACCGCGATCGGCCGCAGGCCGTCCATCAGGGCGGCCAGGGCGTCGGAGCGGTGCACCACCGGGACGCCGAGCTCGGCGGCGCGCGCCAGCTCGGGGTTGTCCGCGCGGATGGCGCTGGAGACGACCACGCAGGTGGCGTCCGCGGCGAGGTGGTCGGCGGCGTGGCCGATGTGGACCGTGGCGCCGTGGGCGCGCAGCGCCTGGGCGGTCTCGGAGTCCCGGGCGTCGCTGCCCGCGACCTTCGCCCCGCGCTGGGCGAGGATCTTCGCGATGCCGGACATCCCGGCGCCGCCGATGCCGATGAAGTGCGGGCGTTCCATGGCGGTCGGCAGGCCGGGCGGCGTCATACGGGATCTCCCCAAGGTGCGGGTCGGACGGGTGCGGACGAGTGTGTCGGGGCCCAGCCTATTCGTTGTGGGCGAAGAGCTTGAGCACCGGAACGCCGACCTTGTGACGGGCCCGCGAGGCCCAGTCCCGGTGGAAGAACTCCTCCACGAAGTGCGGGGCGGTCAGGACGATCACCTCGTCGGCCGTCGACTCCTCCACGACCGTCTTCAGCTTGTCGAGCGGATGGTCCTCGACCAGCTGTCCGACGGCCGTGGCACCCTTTCGGCGCAACGCCTCCAGGGAATGGGCGAGCGCCTGCTCGGCGGGGCCGCGGGCGGCCTCCCCCTCGGGGATGTCGGCCTCGCGCAGGGCCTCGGGCAGCTCACCGAGCGCCACGTCGTCGATGGCGCGCAGCAGCCGGTCCTGGTCGCCCCGGGGCTGCATGAGGACGACGAAGGAGACCGGGTCGTCCCCGTGCAGGGTGGTGACGAAGTCCACGTCGACGGGGGTCAGCGGCTGCTCGATCATCAATACGCTCGTGAACACGGACGCCCTCTCCTTCATGGGCCGCGGCCGGTCGGCCGGCCCCTGCGGAAACCATCCTGCCCCGCTCTCGCACGGGGCCTGCGCAGGTATATGTGCCCAGCGGAAGCTAAGCGGAACGAGGAATTCCGCCGCTTGTCAGATCCGACGGTAGCTCGTGAAGAGGAACCCGGCCTCTTCCAGTACGGAGGCCGGCGCGAGCCGCTGCGGCACGGTGATCGAAGGGCCCGCCGAGATGCGCTGGGCGGTCCCCGCCGTGAGCATCGGCGAGATCGTCAGGCACAGCTCGTCCAGGGCGTCGGCGGCCACGAACTGCCCCAGCAGCCGGGGCCCGCCCTCGGTGAGCTGGCGGCGCAGCCCCCGGTCGGCGAGCTCGCGCACCACCCGTACGGGGTCGGCGCCCGCGCCTTCGCCGGCCACGACGACCTGGGCCCCGGCCCGGGTGGCCTCGGCGACCCGGTCGGCGGGCGCGGCCGCCCCGGTGACCACGAGAGTGGGGACCAGGGGCGAGGTGAACAGCGGCAGGGAGAAGTCCAGCTCCAGGCCGGCCGTGACCACCGCGATGGCGGGGGCGGGGCCCTGCCCGGCGGCCGCGCGCCGGGCCGCGAAGGCCTCCCGGGCCCGGGCCGGGCGGTAGCCCTCCTGGCGAACCGTTTCGGCCCCGACGACCACCACATCGGCCAGCGCCCGGAGGGTGCCGAAGATCCGCATGTCGGTCTCGCCGGAGATCGGCTGTGAGCGCCCGTCGTGCTGGGCGGCGCCGTCCAGGGTCGACACCATGTTCGCCCGCAGCCAGTGGCCGTCCGGCCCCGTCGCGGGGTAGGCGTACGCCTCGGCCAGCTCGTCGAGCGTCCACTCCCGGTCGATGGCGGCGGGTGTCTGATCGGTCACAGGGAACAGGCGTCGCATCGGTGCAGTGTGCCATGACCCGTAGAGTTAAGAGCTGTGTCGACCTCACTCTCCGCCTCCGGTCCCCGCTCCGGGCGACCCCCGATAGCCGGTACGGCCCTCGCGGCCGACACGGCCGACGCCGGCCCGCAGGCGCTGTGCGCCCGGGAGCCGCGTGTGCCCGCCGAACGGCTCGTGGCCGAGATGGTGCCGCCGCCGCGGTTCGACTCGGTGCGCTTCGACACGTACGTGCCGGACCCGGCCCAGCCGAGCCAGGCCGAGGCCGTCACCGTGCTGAGCGGCTTCGCCGCCGGGCTGGGCGGGGCCCACGCCACCGGCTCCGGCAAGCGGCGGTGGTTCTCCAGGGCCCCGAAGAGCACCGCCCCGGCGGCCCCGCGCGGGGTCTACCTCGACGGCGGTTACGGCGTCGGCAAGACCCACCTGCTCGCCTCCCTGTGGCACGCCACCCCGGCCGAGCCCGCGCTGAAGGCCTTCGGCACCTTCGTGGAGCTGACCAACCTGGTCGGCGCGCTCGGCTTCCAGCAGACCGTGCAGACCCTGGGCGGGCACCGGCTGCTGTGCATCGACGAGTTCGAGCTCGACGACCCGGGCGACACCGTCCTGGTGTCCTCCCTGCTCAGCCGCCTGGTGGAGCAGGGAGTGGTGCTGGCCGCCACCTCGAACACGCTGCCCGGAAAGCTCGGCGAGGGCCGGTTCGCCGCCGTCGACTTCCTGCGGGAGATCCAGGGCCTGTCGGCGCACTTCCGCCCGCTGCGGATCGACGGCCAGGACTACCGCCACCGCGGCCTGCCGGAGGCACCGGCCCCCTTCTCGGACGAGCAGGTGGCGAAGACCGCGTACGCCACCGCGGGCGCGAGCCTGGACGACTTCCCCGGCCTGCTGGACCACCTGGCCCGGGTCCACCCGAGCCGCTACGGCGCCCTGACCGAGGGCATATCGGCGGTCTGCCTGACCGACGTCGGCCCGGTGCCGGACCAGTCGACGGCGCTGCGGCTGGTGGTCCTCGCGGACCGGCTGTACGACCGCGAGATACCCGTGGTCGCCTCGGGAGCACCGTTCGACCGGCTGTTCAGTGACGAGATGCTGAACGGCGGCTATCGCAAGAAGTACTTCCGCGCCATCTCGCGGCTCACCGCGCTCGCACGCGACGCGAAGCCCCTGGTGTCCCAGTAGGTTGGGGGCGCCGGCCCGTTCCGCAGGCCGGCCGTGTCCACTTCTGCGAAGGGATCCACCATGGCCACCACGCGTCACGCCCACACCGTCTGGGAGGGCAACCTGCTGGAGGGCAAGGGCGTCGTCACCCTCGACTCCTCGGGCATCGGCTCGTACGACGTCTCCTGGCCCTCCCGCGCGGAGGCGGCGAACGGCAAGACCAGCCCCGAGGAGCTGATCGCCGCCGCCCACTCCAGCTGCTTCTCGATGGCCCTGTCCCACGGCCTGGCCGGCGCGGGCACCCCGCCCACCCGCCTGGAGACCAAGGCCGACGTCACCTTCCAGCCGGGTGAGGGCATCACGGGCATCCACCTCTCGGTGCGCGGCGAGGTCCCGGGCCTCGACAACGACGCCTTCGTCGCCGCTGCCGAGGACGCCAAGAAGAACTGCCCGGTCAGCCAGGCCCTGAGGGGGACGACGATCACCCTGAGCGCCGAGCTCGCCTGACGGGCACGGCGATCGCCTGGAGCCCGCGGGGCCGCCTGACGGGCGCGACGGCTCCCTGAGCCGCCGGGCCCGCCCGACGGCCCGCGCCCGGCCCGGCCGTCCCCGGCGCCGCCCCCGGGGACGGGATCCGGCCGGTGGGGTGAGCCGCGCAGGGCCCTCGTACGCGTCGGTGCGCGGCCGGCGGGTCCGCGTGGTACCACGGCCCCCTCACCCCCTCGCCCCGGGAGCCGCCGATGTCCCTCACCCGACGCAGCCTGCTGGGCACCGGCCTCGGCATCGCCTTCTCCGGAACCCTCGGCGCCCTCTTCGCCGCGAGCCCGCGGGCCGCGCAGGTGCTCCACGGCTACGGGCCGCTGCTGCCCGACCCGCAGGGGCTGCTCGACCTGCCCGCCGGATTCGGCTACCGGGTGCTGTCCCGGGCCGGGGACCCGCTGCGGTCCGGCGAGGGCACCGTGCCCTCCAACTGCGACGGCATGGCCGCCTTCGACGCGGGCCGGGGGCGGGTGCGGCTGGTGCGCAACCACGAGAACAAGGTCACCGCCACGCTGCGCGTACCCGCGGTCGAGGGGCTCACCTACGACCCGCACGCCCTCGGCGGCTGCACGGTCCTCGACCTCGACGCCGCCGGCCGGGTCACCGGCGAGCGCGTCGGCCTCGCCGGCACCGCCGTCAACTGCGCGGGCGGCCGTACGCCCTGGAACACGTGGCTCAGCTGCGAGGAGACCGAGGACCGGGCGGGGGACGCCACCGGGTACACCAAGGACCACGGCTACGTCTTCGAGGTCGACCCCGCCGACCCGCACCGCTGCGGAGCCGTTCCGCTGACCGCGATGGGCCGCTTCGCCCACGAGGCCGTCGCCGTGGACCCGTACCACGGCACCGTCTACGAGACCGAGGACGCCTTCGTCAAGCCCTTCGGCCTCTTCTACCGCTTCCTGCCCGCGCGCCCCCTCGGCGGCCCCTGCTCCCTGCGCGCCGGCGGCACCCTGGAGGCCCTGCGCGTACCCGGGGTGGCGGACCTGTCGGTGGTGAGCGAGCCGGGCACGGAGTTCCCGGTGGAATGGGTGCGCGTCCCGGACCCGGCGGCGGCCTCCACCCCGATCCGCTTCCAGGACTTCGGGCCGGGCGGGATCACCCACGCCCAGAAGCTGGAGGGCTGCTACTGGGGCGGCAGCGGCGTGTACTTCGTGTCCAGCTACGCCCGCACCCGCGAGGGCGCCGCCGCCGACCACCGCGGCCAGGTGTGGTTCCACGATCCGCGGCGGTCCGTGATCCGGCTGGAGGTGGTCTTCGGCCCCGCCGCCGACATCCGGCTTCCCGGGGACTGCCCGGACAACATCTGCCTGGCGCCCGACGGCGGCCTGATGGTGTGCGAGGACGGCGGCGGCGCCCAGTACGTGTTCGGCCTGACCCCGGCCGGGGAGGTGTACCCGGTGGCGCGGGGCGCCCAGGACATCGGCCGGCCCGGGGCGCCGGCGTGGGGCGAGTTCGCCGGGGTGACCTTCTCGCCGGACTCGCGGACGATGTACGTCAACGCCTACACCCCGGGAACCACCTTCGCCGTGACGGGCCCCTGGCACTGACCACCTCGCACCGTCGTTCGATGTGCGGCACGATCGTACGGAGGCGACGGATTGGGGCAGCGGCCGTGTCGAAGCAACCGGAGAAGCCGAAGAAGCGGAAGAGGCCGGGCAAGCCGGGCAAGCCGGAGAAGGCTCGGACGGCACGGCAGCCGGCCGGCCAGGAGCGGGCCGGGGAGCGGCCGGCGGACCGGGCGGGGGCCGAGGCGCAGTCGGCACAGCCCTCGCTGCGCGCGCTGCTGCGCGTCCCCGCCGGCGACCGGGTCGATCTCGCCGCCCTCCCCGCCGCGGCGACACCCGCCGGCCCCGCCGACAAGGCGGCCGGGACGGCTGCCGGCGCCGCCCTGGCCAAGCCGCTCGCCTCCCTCCAGGAGCGGCTGTACGCGGCCAGCACCGCCGGGGACCGGCGGCGCCTGCTGCTCGTCCTCCAGGGCATGGACACCTCCGGCAAGGGCGGCACGGTCAAACACGTGATCGGCCAGTTCAACCCCTCGGGCTGCCGGATCACGGCCTTCAAGGCACCCACCTCCGAGGAGCGCAACCACCCCTTCCTCTGGCGCATCATGAACGCGCTCCCCGGCCCGGGCGAGATCGGCATCTTCGACCGCTCGCACTACGAGGACGTCCTGATCGCCCGCGTGCACGAGCTGGTGCCGCCCGGCCGTCTGGAGCGCCGGTACGACGAGATCAACCTCTTCGAGCAGTCGCTCGTGGACGACGGCGTCACGCTGGTGAAGGTCTTCCTCCACATCGGGTACGAGGAACAGCGCAAGCGGCTCCTGGCGCGGCTCGACGACCCGGCCAAGCACTGGAAGTTCAACGTGGGCGACATCGAGGAGCGCGCCCTGTGGCCCGCCTACCAGCAGGCGTACGAACTGGCCCTGGAACGCTGCTCCACCGCGGCCGCCCCCTGGTACGTCGTCCCGGCGGACCGCAAGTGGTACCGCAACTGGGCGATCAGCAAACTGCTGCTGGAGCACCTGGAGGACCTGGACCCGCACTACCCCGAGGGCGACTTCGACTTCGACATCGAGGAGTGCCGCGCCCGCCTGCTCCAGACGTGACCGGGACGTTCACCGACCGTCCGGCGCCTCGGACGGAGTGGTCGAAACGGCAGGCGCCTCGGGCGTCTTGGGCAGGAGGTCGATGAGGAAGGGCTGCAGCCCCGCCACGATAGCCGTGGCCACCCCGGTGACCAGAGCGATCGCGACCGACGACCACCAGGCCGCGATGAAGCCGAGGTTGTGGATGTCCGTCAGCCGTGCCGGCCGCATCCGGTTCTTCGCCAGAACGGCCCCGTCGGCGCACAGCCCGAGCGTCATGGCGAAGGTGAACGCCTGGAGTGCGTAGAGAAGGGTGTGTGTCCACGAGGCCCAGTGGGCCGGGTCTCTGGAGACGGCCACTTGCAGCACGGCGGGCACCAGCATCAGCCCGTACGTCCACAACGCCTTGGCGAGACCGGTCTGACCACGCAGCAGCGGGAAGAAGTACCCGTACAGCAGGCCGTATCCGGCCCAGAACAGCAGGATGGGCGCAGCCGTGCCGACGATGTCCAGCACCGGGTACTTGCTCTCCGAATGCGCCGCGACGACCGCGCCCGCCAGGGACAGAACGGTCCAGGGTGCGCCGATGACGGCCGCGGCCTGGGCGGTGCGCAGTGCCCGCTGCCAGGGGACGGCGCCGGTGTACGCGCCGAACGCCAGCTGGCGCACGCTGACGGTCCCTCCCGCCTGGTCCCGCCGCCGCTCGTCGTAGGACGACCGCTCGACGGCTCTCAGCCGGCGTTGCACGACGGTGCCCGGGCGTCCGTCGGCGATCTTCTCGTGGGCTGCCTTGCGCAGGGACGACAGCGCCCGGCGGGCCGCGCCCGACTGCGCGCTCCGGTTGACCGCGTCGGTGTGCTCGCCCGGAGCCTGCCGGAGGACGGCGGCAGCGCGCTTGATCTGTTCGTAAGGGAAAAGGAACCACGCCATGAGCGCCGCCGAGCAGGCGGTCACCCAGGAGGGGACCGCCAACAGCGAGAGACCGCCCGCGGCCAGGGTGAACATCAAGACGATCCCCAGCGCGCGGTGCCCCCGCAGCTCTCTCGGCACCGTGAGGGGGGACTGCCCGCAGTCGTACAGGGCGCGTACGGTGGCCGCGACGAGCACGAGGCCCAGTACACCGTCCAGTTGCCGGGCCAGCCCTTGGAGATCCCACCATCCTGGTGACAAGGGCTCGTCCCGGTTCCAGGAGACAGCGAGGGCGACGGCCACCGCAAGAAGCACGAACACCCCGGTGCGGGAGGGCCGAGAATGCGTCGTGGCCCTCCACGCCACGCAGCCGGTCGCCAGCACGGCTGCCGTCCCGACCACCAGTGACCCCGCCCAGCGGAGGGCAACGGGCAGGACTCCACCGGTGGAGTGGATGGCCGCGGCCACCGTGATGAGCGGTACCCATGCACTGGCCCAAAGGAGCGAGGAAAGCTGGATCCTCCAGCCCGCTTTGTGCGCCACGGCGCCGCACCCCCAGGACACTGTGCCCAGGGCCAGGGCGAGGACCAGCAGGAATCCGAAGGCGGAGGCTGCATCCGTCCAACTCACCGGCACGCGCTGCAGTGCAATGAGCCAGCACAGGACCGCGGCCCCCACGACGGCGAGGAGGCATGACAGGAGGAGCCACCTGACCGCCGTGCCTGTCCGTACAGTCGTGCACGAGGCAAGGGCCGGCCGGCTGTCTGCCAGCGCACGCACCGTTCGGGGGAGCACGATCAGGATCCCGGCCACGAGGAGTACCAGGGAAATCGGCAGAGCCGCGTATCCGGCAGCGTTCCAGCCGAGCCACAGCCCTACGGAAGCGAAGAAGTCATGGCCCAGACTGTCCGCTGCGCCCGCGACCAGCAGATCGATCCACGGAACCACGGAGAGGATCACGTGGACCATCACCACCGCGCCCGCGATCCGGATCAGCTGAGGGATCCCGTCGGAGCGGACCAAGGGTGCCAGGGCTCCGTTCCTGTACGCGAGGAGCAGTGCACACCACCCCGCCGCCGCCAGCAATGCCCGTCCCGTGGCCGCGAGGACACGGCCGGCCTGCGCCACGTACTGGCCGGTGGCGGGCAGCCAGCTTCCCATGGGCCCGTCCCCCGGGAAGTCGCGCCGGGGGGCGGCGGCGTCAGCCGGCGCCATGGCGACCTTCAGCATCTCGCCCCACTTGCCCGTGTCCGCTGAGAGGGTGTGCGTGCCTTGCGCCGCAAGGTGCCAGACTGTGTCGACGGCACGGAGTTCGCTGTTGCGCAGCGTCATCCGCAGCGACGTGGGCCCTCTGGAGTAAAGCACCAGATCACCGGACGGCACCTGCGCCGTGCCGCTCACCGTGACCGTGGCCTGATTCAGCAGCTGGTCGGCGGTCAGGTCGGGGAGCTGCCACACAGGTTCGGTACGGCCCAGGACCAGAACGCCCCACACGGTCCGGACGAACGAGCTGACATCGACGGCCGCCTGTCCACGCCGCACCCGCTGCGCCAGGGCGCTAGCGGGTGGCACGTCGGCACTCAGCCGGATGTGCAGGGTCCCTGCGATTCCTTCTCTGAGCTCCACGCTCCGCCTGAAGTGGGCACTCTTCGCGCCCTTCGCCGGGGCGAGTTCCTTGAGGACGTGCTCCCACTCGCATCTGTCCGCAGCGAAGTCGGAACCGTGCAGCAGGACGTTCCCGAACCGGGTGCCCTCACCGCAGCCGCTCTGGAACACGCTCGGCATCACGAACATGAAGGCCCCGACGGCCATCGAGGCGGCACAGCCGAGCACGACCAGGCAGAGCAGTCCCACCGCTTGCCGGAGGGCGAGGGCCGTCCGCTCCCGCAGCACTGCGCCTGTCACGGCCCCAGCCTGTCAGGCGGGAGGACCGGACCCACCGGTCACACGCCCAGGGGTCCCCCGGGCGGGGTCGGGCTTCTGCGTGCGTGCCGTAGACCTATGATTGGCACATTGTCATATATTTTGCGTGCGTGACCTTTTATGTGCGCAAAGCGGCGGCCGCTGCCGCCCTCAGTGCCGCTCTCGCCGCCGCCCTCGCCGGATGCGGAGGAGGCTCCGCCGGCTCCGCAGCCGGCAGTGCCGGGCAGGCCCGGATGGGGACCCCCGCGGGCTCCGCGGCGCCGTCCTCGGCCGCCTCGCCCGGCGCGGCCTCGCCCGGCGCCGCCGCGCCGCCCGCCAAGGCTCCGACCCTGGCGCCCGGCCCGGGCGGCCTGACCCCGGTCTTCGAGCGTGCGAAGCAGCACACCGACAAGACCGTCGCCCTGACCTTCGACGCCGACATGACCTCCGATCAGGGGCCGCGCGCCGCGAGGGGGGAGCGCTTCGACAACCCCGAGCTGATCGCGACCCTCCGCAGGCTGCAGGTGCCCTCGACCGTCTTCATGACCGGCCGCTGGGCCGAGGAGTACCCGGACCAGGTGAAGTCCATCGGCACCGATCCGAACTTCGAGGTCGCGAACCACTCCTACAGCCACCACGCCTTCCAGTCCCCCTGCTACGGGCTCCCGGCGCTCGATCCCGCCGCCGCCCGGGCCGACGTGGACCGGGCCTTTGCCGCCTTCCGCACGGCGGGCGCGGTCAACACCGTCCCGTACTTCCGCTTCCCCGGCGGCTGCTACGACGACGCCGCCCTGCGCGTCCTGTCCACCGCCAAGGTCACGGCCGTCCAGTGGGACGTGGTCAGCGGGGACGCCTTCGCCAAGGACCCGGACGCGGTGGCCGAGCAGGTGCTCGCCGGGGTGAAACCCGGCTCGGTGGTGGTCATGCACTGCACCCGCAGCGCGGCCCCGGTCACCGAGGAGGCCGTCCAGAAGATCGTCCCGGAGCTGCGCAAGCGCGGCTACCGCTTCGTGAAGGTCTCCGAGCTCATCGGAAAGTGACCCGCCGGGACGTCCGACGGGCTCAGCCGGAGCAGGCGGTGCGCTGCGCGTCCTGCCACTCGCACACCGGGCACAGCACCACGCCCGGTGTGGCCACCCCGTACTCGGTGGGCTTGCCGCACTCCACGCAGTCGGCGTACGGCGGCCCGGGCACCCGGCCCGCCGGTGCGGCCGGGGCGGGGCAGCACGGCTCGGTCCCGGCCGGCCGGTCCGGCGCGTCCGCGCGGTCTTCTGCGTCCATGTGTACGAGCGTACTCAGCTGCGCCGCGCACTGACGAGACAGGCCAGCGCCCGCGCACCGCCGGGAGCGCAGCAGCAGGGCGCTTCGGTAGCGGAGCAGCCCGCTCATTTCGCCTTCTCGCATTCCCGGACGGCCCGGATGTGCCAGGGCGGGTCCGCGGTGGGCAGCTGCCGCAGCACCGCGCCGGAGCGGGCGGCGGGCACCGTCAGTCGCAGGACGCCTCCCTGCTGCGGGCCGCGCCCCCAGGTCCGGGGGCGGTGCGCCGCCGGGCGGTCCGGCCGCCTCGATCCGTACCTACGGACCGCCCTCGGCGCCCTGCCGTACGGGAAGCAGCCAGCCTCAGTGGGCCGCCGCCGTCTCGGTCACCTCGCTGGGCCGGACGATGACGAAGCCCTCGCCGCTCAGCTTCAGCTGGACGGCCTCGCCGGACCCGCCCCGGATCATCGAGCCGACCGACTGGGAGCGGTGCAGGCCGGTCTCCAGCTGCGCGCTCCAGCCGACCACCGCGTCCGTGTCCACGTACACCGGGGACTGGGCCGTGACCGGGATGACGATCGGGTTTCCGTCGCAGACCACGGCGAGCTTGCCGGTGCCGGTGAAGAGGCTGTTGAAGAGGCCGCCGCCGGTCATGCCGGCCCCCTTCACCACCTTTATCTCGTAGGAGAGCGTCGGGTCGAAGCAGAGCACGTTGCGGCCGTTGACGGTCAGCGCGTCGCCGGGCTCGAAGTCGACGATGAAGCAGTTGCCGGCCTGGTGGGCGAACCAGGCCTCGCCCTGCCCGCGGACGGCCATCAGCGCCAGGCCCTCGCCGGTGACGGCGCGCTTGAGCAGGTTGCCCAGGCCCTGTCCCTTGCGTTCGAACTGGAGGTTGCCGCGGAAGGCGACCATCGAGCCCTGGCGGGCCAGCATTTCACCGTTGACGGTGTACTTCACGGACTTGGCGTTCTGCAGGGTCATGCCCGGAGTGGCGGATTGCGGAGCCAGGTTCTCGGACGCGAAAAGGTCGCTCTTCATGAGCCCGATCCTCACCTGGCACGGGCCCCCTCGGCATCATCCTCAAGTCGGAGCCTGGCATCCTTGGCCGGATGAGCACCGAGCACACCACACCGGTCCCGGCCGTCGGAGCGGACAGCCCGTTCCGGCAGGGCCGCATCTCCCGTGACGAGGCACCGCAGTTCGTCCTGCCCCTGGTGGTCCGCATCGAGAAGGCCGAGCCGCCGGCCCGGACGGACGCGCTGGAGACGGCCGCCCGCGCCGTCCTGGTCCTGCTGGCGGACGAGCGCGCGCAGGGCGAGGGAGAGTGGGCCGAGGCGGTCCGCGACTGGCAGGACGCGCGGATCCGGAAGGTGGTGCGGCGGGCCCGCGGGGCGGAGTGGCGCAAGGCGGAGACCCTGCCGGGTGTGACCGTGCGCGGGGAGCGCTCGCAGGTACGGGTGTTCCCGCCGGTGCCGCTCGACGGCTGGCCCAGGGAACTGGCCAAGCTCCAGGTCTCGGGCACGGACCTGGACGACCCGGAGCCCGCCGGTCCGGCCGAGCCGGGCGTTCCGGTGCTGTGGCTCAACCCCGGGCTGGAGATGTCCGCGGGCAAGGCGATGGCCCAGGCCGGGCACGCGGCGCAGCTGGCCTGGTGGGAGCTGGCCGGCCCGGAACGCGACCGGTGGCGGGAGAGCGGTTTCCGGCTGGCCGTACGGGCGGCCGCGCCCGGGCAGTGGGCGGAGTTGAGCGGGAGCGGGCTGCCGGTGGTGCGGGACGCCGGTTTCACGGAGATCGCACCGGGCTCGGCGACCGTGGTGGCGGACCACCCGGCGCTTCGGGCGCGGCTCTGAGAGGGGGCGCCCCGCGGCCCCGGGACGGCTCCGGGGCGGCCCGGCGGTGGAACCTCAAATGTTGCTCTGAACGTCACCTCCCGCGGTTGGACCCGGGCTCTTCGGGGCCATCACCACGGCACACGACCACGAGAGGGGGCGGGGGGACATGAAGCCCATGGCACACCTGGGGGTGGGCATCGGCTGGCGGCCGGAGATCGCGGAGGCCGTGGAGCGGCTGCCGGGGCTGGACTGGGTCGAGGTGGTGGCCGAGAACATCTGCCCGGGCCACCTGCCCGCCTCCTTGCAGCGGCTGCTCGACCGCGGGGTCCGGGTCGTACCCCACGGGGTGTCGCTCGGCCTCGGCGGCGCCGGCCGGCCGGATCCGCAGAAGCTGGCGGCGCTCGGGGAGCGGGCGGTGGCGCTGGGGGCGCCGCTGGTCACCGAGCACATCGCGTTCGTACGGGCGTCCTCGCCGGCGCCGTCGCCGGGCGCGGTGCTGGAGGCGGGGCACCTGCTGCCCGTGCAGCGGACGCGGGAGGCGCTCGACGTGCTGTGCGAGAACGTCCGGATCGCCCAGGACTGCCTCCCGGTGCCGCTGGCCCTGGAGAACATCGCCGCGCTGGTCTCCTGGCCCGGTGAGGAGCTGACGGAGGGCCGGTTCCTGACGGAGCTGGTGGAGCGCACGGGCGTGCGGCTGCTGATCGACGTGGCGAACCTGCACACGAACCGGGTGAACCGCGGTGAGGACCCGTACACCGTGCTGGACGGGATCCCGCTGGAGGCGCTGGCGTACGTGCACGTCGCCGGCGGCGTCGAGCGGGGCGGGGTGTGGCACGACACGCACGCCCACCCGGTACCGGAGGCGGTCCTCGACCTGCTGGCGCAGCTGCGGTCGCGGGTCGACCCGCCGGGCGTCCTGCTGGAGCGGGACGACGACTTCCCGGCGGAGGCGGAGCTGGCCGCGGAACTGTCCGCGATCCGCGAGGTGGTGGACGCCGGCCCCGCCCGGCCCGCCGCCCGCCCCGGGCCCTCCCCGGACCGCGCACCCGCCCCGGCGACGGAGGCGGCCAGGCTGCGGGTGGGGGTGGAGCAGGCCGCGCTGTTGTCCGCGCTCGTCGCGGGCACCCCGGTGCCCGAGGGCTTCGACCGGCAGCGCATACGGGTGCAGGCCCGGGCGCTCGCCGCCAAGCGGGCCGGGGTCGTCGCGAAGCTGGCGCCGGAACTGCCCGTGATCCTGGGCGGCGAGGAGCCGTACCGCGAGGCGTTCCTCGGCTACGCCCGCAACCGCCCCATGGCCGCGGGCTACCGCCGGGACGCCCTGGACTTCGCCGAGCACCTCTTGATCCGGGACCTGCCGGCCGACCCCGCCGCCCGGCGCCGGCTCACCGCCTGGTGGCGGGACCGGGCCGGGGCGAGGCCGCCGGCCCGGGTCGTGCGGTGGGCCCGCTCGCTCGTGGGGCGGGCGGCATGAACGTTCTTGCCGTCGCGATCTGGATCGCCGTCATCGTCTCCTGCGTCCTGCTGTTCCGCGGCGTGCGCCGCAGCCTGCCGCCGGCGGTCGGGGCCGCGCCGCGGCTGCACGACCTGTCCGAGGCCGCGTTCATGGCGGGCGGCCCGGGCACGGTGGTCGACACCGCGCTCGTCTCGCTCCTCGGGGACGGCCGGCTGCTCGTCGGCGGCCCGGGGATCGTCCACGTACGGCCGGGAGCGCGGGCCGGTGACACCGCGGAGCGCGCCGTGCTCCAGGCCTGCGCCCAGGCGCCCTCCGGGTGGCTGTACCAGGTGCGGTACGCGGCCATGCGCGATCCCGCCGTCCAGGAGACCGGTGACGGGCTCGCCGAGCGGGGCCTGCTCGCGGCGCCCGGTTCCGGGCGGAAGTGGCGGCGCCGGGCGGTGATCCAGGCCGTCGTGTGCGCGGCGTGGGTGGTGTTCTCGCTGCCGCTCACGTTCGTGGCCATGGCGCTCGACCCGGGCCCGCAGGTGCCGTTCATCATCAAGGTGTTCCCCGCCCTGGCCGGCGGCATCGTCCTGGGCTGCGCCCTCGCGGTCCGGGCCAGGCAGCGGATCACCCCGGCGGGGCAGGCGGCGCTGCGGGAGTTCCGCACGCAGTACCTCAACGACCGGACCCCGCACGTCCAGACCGCGCTGTACGGGCTGCGGGGGCTGCAGGACCCGTACCTGCGCGCGCAGCTGCTCCCGGCCGCCCGCGGCACCCGCCTGGCCGCCGCCCAGGCGCGGACCTCGCGCACCGGCCCCTCCCCCACCGGCTCCTCCCACAGCTCCTCCCGTACCGGCTCCTCCTGCGCTTCCCCGGCCGAGGTCGTCCCGGTGGTCTGGTGCGCGGGCAGCGACGCCGGCGGGGACAACTCCGGTCCGGGCTGCGGCTACTCGGGCTCGGGCTGCGCCTCGTCGAGTTGCAGCGGTTCGAGCTGTGGCGGCTCCTCGGGATCCGGCTGCGGCAGTTCCTCGGGGTCGAGTTGCAGCAGCTCCAGCTGCGGCAGCAGTTCGAGCTGCGGGAGCAGCGGCTCCAGTTGCAGCAGCGGCTCCAGTTGCAGCAGCAGCTCCTGACCGCCCGCAAACGGGGGGACCGCGGGCGACACCCGGCCGTGGTCCTGTACAACCGGCCGGCTTGCGCATCTCATCGGTTCATCCGACGAGATGAAGGGGCTCGTATGCGGACTCCGCTCGTACGGCACGGGGTCGCCGCGGCGGCGCTCTGCCTCCTCCTGTGCGCCCCGGCGCCGGCCCCGGCGCATGCGGGCGAGGCCACCGGCCCCGCGTCCGGGGCCGGTCCTGCACCTCAGGCCGGGCCCGGCCCGGTCGGCACGGCGGGAGCCGGCGCGGCCGAAGCCGCCCGGAACGCCGGGGCCGAGCTCGTCGCCCGCCGCGCCGCCGAGGCCGCCGCGGCCCCCGCCCGTCCCGCCGCCGCAGGCGCCGACGGGTCCGGGGACGCCGGCGTCCGCGGCGGGGGGCTGGAGTTCGGGGAGTGTCCCGCCGTCGAGGAGCTGCCGTCCTCCGTGCGTTGCGCGACCCTGCCGGTTCCGCTCGACTACGCCCGGCCCGACGGCCCCCTGATCACCCTCACGGTGAGCCGGGCCGCCGCCGACGGGCGCGGGGGCGCCGCCCGGCAGGGGGCGCTCGTGTACAACCCGGGCGGGCCCGGAGCCTCGGGGATGTTCTTCCCGCTCGTCGCCGGCCTGCCCGAATGGCAGCGCATCTCCGCCGCCTACGACCTCGTCGGCTACGCCCCGCGCGGTGTCGGCCGCTCCGCCCCGCTGTCCTGCCAGGATCCCGCCCGATACGACCGGGCCCCCACACAGGTCCCGGCGCAGCCCACCCCCGCGTACAAGAAGGAACGCATCGCCGCCGCGCGGGCCTACGCCCTCGGCTGCGCGCAGCGGGCCGGCGCGGCCCTGCCGTACTACGGCACCCTCGACAACGTCCGCGACCTGCACGTGCTCCGTGCCGCGCTCGGCGAGGAGAAGCTGACCTTCATGGGCGCCTCCTACGGCACCTACCTCGGCGCCGTCTACGCCACGCTGTACCCCGGCCACGTCCGCCGCATGGTCCTCGACTCGGCGGTCAACCCCGACCCCCGCCGCATCTGGTACCGCGCCAACCTCGACCAGGCCGTCGGGTTCGAGCACCGCTGGGCCGACTTCCGCGCCTGGGCCGCCCGCCACCACTCCGTCTACCGGCTCGGCGCCACCCCGGCCGCCGTACAGGCGAGTTACGAGCGGGTGCGGGACGCGGTGGCCCGCACCCCCGCGGGCGGTGTGGTGGGCACCGGTGAGCTGCAGTCGGCGTTCCTGCAGGCCGCGTACTACGACGACGTCTGGGCCGAGCGGGCGGCGGCGCTCAGCGCCTTCCTGGCGGGCGATCCGGCTCCGCTGATCCGGCAGGCCGCTCCCGACCGGGCGTCGGCGGCCGAACGCGAGAACGCCCGGGCCGTCTACACGGCGGTGCTGTGCAACGACGCACCCTGGCCCGCCGACTGGGAGACCTGGGACCGCGACACCACCGGGACGGCCCGCCGCGCCCCCTTCGAGGCCTGGGCCAACACGTTCCTGAACCTGCCCTGCGCGTACTGGCCGGCGGCCGGACGGCACCAGCCGGTGGCGGTGGGCGTGCGGCCGGACGCGATCCCGCCCACGCTGATCGTCGCGGCGGAGCGGGACGGGGCGACCCCGTACCCGGGTGCGCTGGAGCTCCAGCGGCGGCTCGGCCCCCGGGCCGCGCTGGTCACGGAGCGGGGGGCGGGCGCGCACGGGGTGAGCGGCGGACGCAATGACTGCGTGGACCGCCACGTGGAGCGGTATCTGCTGACGGGTGCCACCGCGGGGTGGCGCGCCACGTGTGCGCCGCATCCGGAGCCCGCACCGGTGTCGCTGGACGACCGGGCGGCAAGCACCTCGGGGAAGGCCCCCAGGGCACTGCTGCCGTCTGTCGTCTGAACTTCCGGGCGGGATCTCCGGCTGCGTCGATTCGGAAGTTCGGGTCCGTCTTCCGATCCGCCGGAGGAGGTCGGTCCTCCGGCCCTTCCCCCCAGGGGAGGTATCAGGCGAGTCCGGCGACTAGGTCGGCGACGGACTTGCGGCGTCCGGTGAAGAAGGGCACCTCTTCACGGACGTGCATGCGGGCCTCGGAGGCGCGCAGGTGACGCATCAGGTCGACGATGCGGTAGAGCTCGTCGGCCTCGAAGGCGAGGAGCCACTCGTAGTCGCCCAGCGAGAAGGAGGCGACCGTGTTGGCGCGCACGTCGGGGTAGCCGCGGGCCATCTTGCCGTGGTCGGCGAGCATGCGGCGGCGGTCCTCGTCGGGTAGCAGGTACCAGTCGTACGAGCGCACGAAGGGGTACACGCTGACGTAGTCGCGGGCGACCTCGTCGGCCAGGAAGGCCGGGATGTGCGACTTGTTGAACTCGGCGGGGCGGTGCAGGGCCATGTTCGACCACACCGGCTCCAGCGCGCGGCCCAGCCGGGTGCGGCGGAACAGGTTGTACGCGGTCTGCAGCTCGTCCGCGGTCTCCGCGTGCCACCAGATCATGACGTCGGCGTCGGCGCGCAGGCCGGAGACGTCGTAGGTGCCTCGGACGGTGATGTCCTTGGCGGCCAGCTGGTCGAACAGCTCCTGGACCTCGTCGGCGTAACCGGCGCGGTCCTCGGGCAGTACGTCCTTCAGCTTGAAGACGGACCACAGGGTGTAGCGGATGACCTCGTTGAGGTCCTTCGCCTTCTTCCCCGCGTTGGGAATCTTCTCCGGTGCAGTCATGTGCCTATTGTCCCGTGTGCGGATCAGTGGTCTGCGCCAGGGGTGCCCCCCGTGAGGACAACGTGGCGATCACCACGTCCGCGGCCTTGCCCGCGCTCGCGATGCAGGCCGGGATGCCCACACCGTCGTAGAGGGCGCCGCACACCGCGAGTCCGGGCAGCGCGGCGACGGCGTCGCGGATCCGGGCCACCCGGGCGAGGTGCCCGACCGGGTACTGGGGCAGGCCGCCGTCCCAGCGGGTCACGGTGGAGGCGACGGGCCGGGCCGTCAGGCCGACGGCCTCGCCCAGGTCGCGCAGCGAGACCTCCACCAGCTCGGAGTCCTCCCGGGCGAGGTCGCCCTCGTCGCCGTGGCGGCCCACGGAGGTGCGCAGCAGGAAGAGCTCGGGATCGGCACCGGCCCAGGCCCACTTGTTGCTGGAGAAGGTGGAGGCCTTGATGGTCCGCCCGTCGACGGGCGGTACGAGGAACCCGCTCGCGCCGCCCCCGGTGATCGGGGCCGGCAGCTCGGAGCGCCGGAACGCCATCGTGACCAGGGCCATCGAGGCGTACTCCACGGCGCGCAGCTCGGCGGCCGCGGCCGGGGCGAGGTCGCCGAGCAGCCGGGCGGCCGGTCCGGCCGGGACGGCCACGACGACGGCGTCGGCGTCCACGGTCTCCACGGCCTGCGCGCCCTCCGCGCCGGCGAGGACCCGCCAGCCGCCGTCCGTGCGCAGGACCTCGCGCACGGCGGTCCCGGTGCTGATCCGCGCCCCGGCGGCCCGGCAGGCCTCGGCCACGGCCTGCGGGAGCCGGCCGATGCCGCCGTCGATGCCGGAGAAGACGGGACCGGACTGCGCGGGCTGCGCCGCCGCCCGGCGCTGCAGTTCCCGTACGCCCTCACCCAGCGAGGCGTGCGTACGGGCGGCCTCGAAGAGCTGGGGCACGGCGGCGCGCATGGAGATGCGGTAGGCGTTGCCCGCGTAGACCCCGCCGAGCAGGGGTTCCACCAGGCGGTCGACGACCTCGTGGCCGAGCCGGGCGGCGATGTACTCGCCGACGGCGACGTCCTCGCCGACCGTGGCGGGCGGCAGCGTGCGTTCCGCCTCGATCCGGGCCAGGCCCTCGGCGGAGAGCACCCCGGACGCGGCGAGCGGGCCCAGGTCGCCGGGGACCCCCATGACGTGGCCGCGCGGCATGGGCCGCAGGGCGCCACGGGTCCACAGGTGGGCGGTGGCGGTGGCGGGGGGCTGCAGGGCTTCGCCGAGGCCCACGGCCCGGGCCAGTTCCAGGGCTTCGGGGCGGCGGGCGAGCACGGATTCGGCGCCCAGGTCGACGGGGAGGCCCGCGAGTTCACCGGCGTGCAGCTTGCCGCCGAGGCGGGGGCCGGCCTCCAGCAGCGTCACGCGCAGGCCCTCGGCGAGGAGCCGGTGGGCTGCCGCGAGCCCGGCGATGCCGCCGCCGATGACGACGACGTGGCCGGCCGACGGCCGCCGGGCCGCAGCGTCCGTACGCATGTCCGCTTCGTGCATGGACACATCGTCTCAGACCGATCTCCGGCCGATCACCGAGGCCGGACCGTGACCGCATCGGGACCTGCTCGGGACCGCGGGGGCGCAACCCGCGGCAGGAGTCCGTACGTCGAACCGGCACATACGCCGATCCCGGGGGGACGCATGCACCACACAGCGCACGGACACGGTCCGCACCACCTGCGCGGAGCGGCCGCCCTGGCCGCCCTCTGCCTGGCGGGCGCGCTCGCCCTGACCGGTTGCGGGGCCGGGGACGGGGAGGCCGGGCCGTCCCCGGCCAAGGATTCCCGGGCCGCCGCCGGCCCCGCGCAGGGCAAGCCGGGGGCCGAGGCGGCGGCGGGGCCGGGCGCGGGCGCCGCCGCTCCCTCGGCCGCCGATGCCGCCGGGAATCCGCAGCAGCCGCCCGCCGTCCGCCCGCACGTCATCCGTACGGCCACCCTCGCGATCGAGACGGCCGACGCGCCGAAGGCCCTGGCCGCGGCCCGCACGGCTGCCGAAGGCGCCGGCGGCTACGTGGGCAACGAGTCCACCCGGCGCGGCAAGGACGGTCTGATGACCTCGACGGTGACCCTGCGGGTGCCCGGCGAGCGCTTCGACGCGGTGCTCGGCGCCCTGGAGGGCAGCGGCAGGCTGCTCAGCCGCAAGGTCGAGGCGCAGGACGTGACGGAGAAGGTGGCCGACGTCGACAGCCGGCTCAGGTCGCAGCAGGCGAGCGTGGCACGGGTGCGGGACATGATGGAGAAGGCTTCGGCCCTCGCCGACGTGGTCATGCTGGAGAACGAGCTGAGCAAGCGCCAGTCGGACCTGGAGTCCCTGCTGGCGCAGCAGACGGCGCTGAAGGACCGGACCTCGCTGGGCACGATCACGGTGGAGGTCACCGAACCCGCGGCCGCACCGCGGGCGGAGAAGGACGCCCCGCCGTCGGTCTCGGACGCACTGCGCGGCGGCTGGAACGTCTTGGCGACGCTCCTGCGCTACCTGGTGCTGGCGCTCGCCGCCGCGGCGCCGTTCGCGGTGGCGGCGGCGCTGGCGGCCCTGGCGTGGCGGGGCCTGCGGCGGCTGCGCCCGGCCCGGCCGGAGACGGACCCGACGGAATCGGAGCACGTTCCGGACTGAACACCCATGGCCCCGTAGCGTGTTCCCCAGGAGACGGTGGTGACGGCGGCGGTGGAGGACGGTGCGGGTGATGGCGGCGACGGAACGACTGGTGGTGGTGGGCGGTGACGCGGCGGGGATGTCCGCCGCGTCACAGGCCCGGCGGCTGAAGGACCCCGCGGAGCTGGAGATCGTCGCCTTCGAGCGGGGCCACTTCACCTCGTACTCCGCGTGCGGGATCCCGTACTGGATCGGCGGCCGGGTCACCGAGCGGGACGACCTGATCGCACGGACCCCCGAGGAGCACCGCGCCCGGCACATCGACCTGCGCACCCGCACGGAGGTGGTGGAGCTCGACCTCGACGGGAGCCGGGTCCGGTCGCGCGACCTGGATTCGGGGGCCGAGTCCTGGACGGGCTACGACAAGCTCGTGCTGGCCACCGGCGCCCGCCCGGTGCGTCCCCGGCTGCCCGGGATCGGTGCGCACGGGGTGCACGGCGTGCAGACGCTGGACGACGGCCAGCGCCTGATGGACACCCTGGAGCGCACCGAGGGCCGCAGGGCGGTCGTCGTCGGGGCGGGCTACATCGGGGTGGAGATGGCGGAGGCCCTGGTCGGGCGGGGGTACGAGGTCACGGTCCTGCACCGCGGCGAGCAGCCGATGGCCACCCTGGACCCCGACATGGGCCGCCTGGTGCACACCGCGATGAACCGCATGGGCATCCGCACGGTCTCCCGCGCCGAGGTGACGAAGATCCTCACGGACGAGGAGGGCCGGGTCCGGGCGGTGGCGACCGAGTCGGGCGAGGAGTACCCGGCGGACGTGGTGGTCCTCGGCATCGGCGTGGAGCCCCGCACTGCGCTGGCCCGGGCGGCGGGCCTGCCGCTCGGGGAGTCGGGCGGGGTGCTCACCGACCTGTCGATGCGGGTCCGCGGGTACGAGAACATCTGGTCGGGCGGCGACTGCGTGGAGGTGCTGGACCTCATCTCGGGCCGGATGCGCCACATCCCCCTGGGCACGCACGCGAACAAGCACGGCCAGGTCATCGGCGCGGGGGTGGGCGGCGGCTACGCGACCTTCCCGGGGGTGGTCGGGACGGCGGTGAGCAAGGTCTGCGACCTGGAGATCGCCCGGACCGGGCTGCGGGAGAAGGACGCGCTCGCCGCGGGACTGCGCTTCGTGACGGCGACGATCGGCTCGACGACGACGGCGGGGTACTACCCCACGGCCGCGGACATGGCCGTGAAGATGCTGGCGGAGCGTCGTACGGGCCGGCTGCTGGGGGTCCAGATCGTCGGCGGTGCGGGCTCCGCGAAGCGCGTGGACATCGCGGCGGTCGCCCTGACGGCGGGCATGACGGTGGAACAGGTGGTCAGCCTGGACCTGGGCTACGCCCCGCCGTTCTCCCCGGTCTGGGACCCCGTCCTGGTGGCCGCGCGCAAGGCGGTGGCGGCGGTCCGCACGGCCGGGTCCTGACGACGGCCCGGGCCGGGGGCCGTCGTCAAGAGCCGGTGGCCAAGGCCCGCTAGCGGGCCGTCTGCGTGTGGACGAGGTCCACGAGGCGGGTCAGGGCGTCCGGGTTCGTCGTGGGCAGGACGCCGTGGCCCAGGTTGAAGACGTGGCCCTCCAGGGAGGCGGCGGCGTCCAGGACCTCGCGGGTCTTGGCCTCGATCGCCTCCGGCGTGGAGAAGAGCACCGCCGGGTCCAGGTTGCCCTGGAGCGCCTTGCCGGGGCCGACCCGGCGCGCCGCCTCGTCCAGCGGGATGCGCCAGTCGACGCCGACGACGTCCGCGCCCGCCTCGCCCATCAGGCCCAGCAGCTCGCCCGTGCCCACGCCGAAGTGGATGCGCGGGACGCCGTACGAGGCGACCGACTCGAAGACCTTCGCCGAGGCCGGCATGACCGAGCGGCGGTAGTCGGCCGGGGCCAGTGCCCCGACCCACGAGTCGAAGAGCTGCACCGCCGAGGCGCCCGCCTCGATCTGGACCTTCAGGAAGGCCGAGGTGATCTCGGCGAGGCGGTCCAGCAGGTCGGCCCACAGCTGCGGGTCGCCGTACATGAGGGCCTTGGTGTGCTCGTGGTTGCGCGACGGTCCGCCCTCGACCAGGTAGCTCGCGAGGGTGAAAGGTGCACCTGCGAAACCGATCAACGGCGTGGAGCCCAGTTCACCCGTGAGCATGCCGATGGCCTCGGTGACGTACGAGACGTCCTCGGGGGTCAGGTCGCGCAGCTGTGCGAGGTCCTCGCGGCGGCGGATCGGCTGGGCGACGACCGGGCCGATGCCCGGCTTGATGTCCAGGTCGATGCCGATGGCCTTGAGCGGGACGACGATGTCGGAGAAGAAGATCGCCGCGTCCACCTTGTGGCGCCGCACGGGCTGCAGCGTGATCTCGGTGACCAGGTCGGGCCGCATGCACGACTCCAGCATCTGGGTCCCCTCGCGCACCTTGCGGTACTCGGGGAGGGAGCGCCCGGCCTGCCGCATGAACCACACCGGCGTGTGCGGCACCGGTTCCCGGCGGCACGCCTTCAGGAAGGCGGAATCGTACGTCTGACTCGGCTGGCCCGTGGGGCGGTCGTTGGCGCTCACGCCGCAAATCTTCGCACGTATGAAGAAGTGCCCGACCCGGCGCGGGTGTCCCTGCGCCGCAGGGGCGCTCGTTCCGCCTAGTCTTCCCCGCATGGCTGCGGCTCAGGGACGATTTTCAGATGGCGCCGAGGGTACGGACAGCGCGAAGGAGAGCTCCGTCCCGCTCCCGTTCCGGCGGGCGGTCGACGGCTTGAAGAAGGCGCGGCTGCGGCCGGGCATCGAGATCGACCCGACGAGACCGCCCCAGCGGCTGGCGCCGTACGCCTACGCCCTGGAGGCCGCGGTCGTGGACGGGGAGGACGACCTGGCCGACGGCCGGTTGATCCTGCTCCACGACCCGGCCGGGCACGAGGCCTGGCACGGGACCTTCCGGCTGGTGACCCTCGTACGGGCGGAACTGGAGCCGGAGATGGCCGCGGACCCGCTGCTCCCGGAGGTGTGCTGGTCCTGGCTGACCGGGGCGCTGGAGGCGCGCGGGCTCGGGTACGGGGAGGCGGGCGGGACCGTGACCATGGCGAGCTCGCACTCCTTCGGGGGGCTCGCGGAGCGGCGGCCGGCCACGCAGATCGAGATCAGGGCCTCGTGGACCCCGCGCGAGGGGGTGGGCGGGGTGCCGGACACCCCGGCGCACCTGTCGGCGTGGTGCGAGCTGCTGTGCCAGATCGCGGGGCTGCCGCCGGTCGGGCCGACGGACTCGGGCACGGGCGTCGTCTCGCTGCCGCAGCGTCGCGGTCCGCACCACCCCTAGGCAGGCCTGCGCGCGGCGGCGGCTGCGGGCGACACGGGGCGGCCGGCCCGGGCGGGGCTAGAACGGCCGATCGAGTGAGGGTGACGAGAGGTCAGATCCGGGCGCGCGGTGCGGGCTTCTGATCACCTGATGATCGATCACCCGTCCGAATTGCCCGAATTGTTACTCACCAAATCGTGATCATTCCCTAAAGCCGGGCGGGTGACGTGCCGAAGGAGTCAGTGACCATCCGCACGGTTCGCACCGGCTTCCTTCCCCCAGCCGGCCGTCCCGCCACTCCCCCAGGAGGCCTAGGTGTCCGTTCTCCTTGAGCAGCCCGCAAGCCTGGTCGCCTACCGCCCGAACAAGCCGACGGCCATGGTTGTCGTGGCCGACCCTCGCGTCCGTTCCACCGTGACCCGCCACCTGTGGGCCCTCGGAGTACGTGACGTCATCGAGGCTTCGTCCATCGCGGAGGCCCGCCCCCGCGTCGGCAACCCGCGCGACATCTGCGTGGCCGACGTACACCTGCCCGACGGTTCCGGTCTCACCCTGCTCTCCGAGACCCGCGCCGCGGGCTGGCCGAACGGCCTGGCCCTGTCCGCCGCCGACGACATCGGCGCCGTGCGCAACGCCCTCGCGGGCGGGGTGAAGGGCTACGTCGTCACCGGTACGCGGACCAACATCGGGCTCCCCACCCGGCCCGGCGCCGCCCCCATCGGCGCTGCCGCCGCCCGCATGCACCGCCGCCCCCCGGGTGCCCCGAGCCACCCGGGCGGCTACCGCGAGCTCTCCGGCCGCGAGGTCGAGGTCCTGCGCCTCGTCGCCGAGGGCCAGTCCAACAAGGCCATCGGCGTCTCGATGGGCCTGTCCGCCCTGACCGTCAAGTCCCACCTCGCCCGGATCGCCCGCAAGCTGGGCACCGGGGACCGGGCCGGGATGGTCGCCGTCGCCCTGCGGACCGGGATCATCCACTGACCCTGCCCGGCAGCCGCCGGGCGGGCGAGGACCGGAGCAGTTCCGGAGCCGTCCGCACGTCCCCTGCGCGCCCGTCGACGGAACGTTCCGGCGACGGGCGCGGGGTGTTTCCCGGGGAGGGGTGGCTCCGGGGCAGGGAAGTCCCGGTGAGAGGGCCGCCCCGACGGCCTGCCCTCAGCCCCGTTCGTAGGCCTCCTGGGCCTCGACGACCTGGCTGAGCAGGATCTCGGCCCGGGCCCGGGTGTCGCTGCCCTCGGGAACGTCCCACTTCAGGGCGGGGAGCACGTCGGCCAGGTTCGCGAGGTCGTCGCGGTCCATGCGGGCGATGGACTGTGCCACGCGTTCGATGTCGAGTGTCATGGTGATCACGGGCTTTCGGGAGTACAGCTCCATTGTGCGATGCGGCGCGCGTGATGCGTGGGGCCGAAGCCCGCGGAACGTGGGCGGGATGCCCCGGTTTCCGGCCCGGAGAGCACATACAGGACACCCGTTGGCGCGATCGCCGCGCTGCGTCCGGGCGTGCTG
Source organism: Streptomyces sp. NPDC006326 (assembly GCF_040612915.1). Classification (NCBI taxonomy): domain Bacteria; kingdom Bacillati; phylum Actinomycetota; class Actinomycetes; order Kitasatosporales; family Streptomycetaceae; genus Streptomyces; species Streptomyces sp. NPDC006326. Next base: position 60,790 of record NZ_JBEXRC010000008.1, read on the forward strand.
AGGAGCGTTTTCGCAGGTCAGGCCCTCCGTTGCACGAAGGCGCAGGTCAGGCGGTCGCGTGGGCGGATACCCTTGAGCGGTGACCGACGCCCAAGAGACCGCAGCAGACCTGCGCACCACCACCGGGGGCGGCCCCCCGGACGACGTCGAGAAGGCGCCGATTCCCTTGCTGGAACCCCGCGAGGGGATCCCCCCGGTGGTCGCCGACGAGGAGGCCCTCGCCCGGGTGGTCGCGGCCTTCGCCGCGGGGACCGGCCCCGTGGCCGTCGATGCCGAGCGCGCCTCGGGGTACCGCTACGGCCAGCGCGCCTACCTGGTGCAGCTGCGCCGTGAAGGCGCGGGCTCCGCGCTGATCGACCCGGTGGGCTGCCCCGACCTCTCCGCCCTGGGCGAGGCCCTGTCCGGCACCGAGTGGATCCTGCACGCCGCCACCCAGGACCTGCCGTGCCTGCGCGAAATAGGCATGGTGCCCACCTCCCTGTTCGACACCGAGCTGGCCGGCCGCCTCGCCGGCTTCCCGCGGGTCGGACTGGGCGCGATGGTCGAGAGCGTGCTCGGCTACGCCCTGGAGAAGGGCCACTCGGCGGTCGACTGGTCGACCCGCCCGCTGCCCGAGCCGTGGCTGCGCTATGCCGCGCTCGACGTGGAGCTCCTGGTGGACCTGCGCGACGCGCTGGAGAAGGAGCTGGAGCGGCAGGGCAAGCTGGAATGGGCCCGGCAGGAGTTCGACGCCATCGCGGCCGCCCCGCCCGCCCCGCCCCGCAAGGACCCCTGGCGCCGTACCTCCGGCATGCACAAGGTGCGCCGCCGCCGGCAGATGGCGGTCGTACGGGAGCTGTGGGAGTCGCGGGACCGGATCGCGCAGCGCCGTGACGTGTCGCCCGGCAAGGTGCTGGGGGACGCGGCGATCGTCGAGGCCGCGCTCGCGCTGCCGGCGAACGTGCACGCGCTGTCGGCCCTGCCCGGCTACGGCCAGCGGATGGGGCGGCGCCAGCTGGACCAGTGGATGGCCGCGGTGGACCGGGCGAAGGCGCTGCCCGAGAACCAGCTGCCGCAGCCGGGGGCCACTCCGGCGGGGCCGCCGCCGCCGCGCTCGTGGGCCGACAAGGACCCGGCCGCCGCGGCCCGGCTGTCCGCGGCGCGCGCCGCGGTCTCGGCGCTGGCCGAGGGGCTGAACCTGCCCCAGGAGAACCTGATCACCCCGGACACCGTGCGCCGGCTGTGCTGGGAGCCGCCGCAGCGGCTGGAGGAGGACGCGGTGGCCCAGGCCCTGGCCGGCTACGGCGCCCGCCCCTGGCAGGTCGAACAGGTGGCGGCCGCGCTGACCGCGGCCCTCAGGACCACCGCCTGACCCTGCCGCACCCCGTGAAGCCCCCGGCCGCCCGGCCGGGGGCTTCTGCGCGCCCGGAGCCGGGGCGCGGTCGAGGGCCGGCAGGCTCCCGCCGGAGGCAGCGGACCCGGCGCGGACCCGCGTGGCAGTGTGACCTTCGCCGCTCCCGCCGTGAGGGGTGTCCACATGGGTTACTCGCAAGTAGCATGGGCCGGGTGAGCGCCCGCTCAGTGAGCGGCGTCCACGCGCAGCAGTGCCATCCCGCACCTGGAGGAGAGCCAACGTGCCTCGTACCGTCAGGGACGTCGTCTTCGTCGACGGCGTCCGCACCCCGTTCGGCAAGGCGGGCCCGAAGGGCATCTACCACGAGACCCGCGCCGACGACCTCGTCGTGAAGGCGATCCGGGAGCTGCTGCGCCGCAACCCGGACCTGGACCCCAAGAAGATCGACGAGGTCGCCATCGCAGCGACCACGCAGATCGGCGACCAGGGTCTGACGCTGGGCCGCACGGCCGGCATCCTCGCGGGCCTCCCCCAGTCCGTCCCGGGCTACTCGATCGACCGCATGTGCGCCGGCGCGCTGACCGCCGTCACCGCCGTCGCCGGCGGTGTGGCCTTCGGTGCGTACGACGTCGCCCTCGCCGGCGGTGTCGAGCACATGGGGCGCCACCCCATGGGCGAGGGCGTAGACCCGAACCCGCGCTTCGTCTCCGAGAAGCTGGTCGACGAGTCCGCCCTCTTCATGGGCATGACCGCCGAGAACCTGCACGACCGGTACCCGACGATCACCAAGCTCCGCGCCGACGAGTACGCCGTGCGCTCGCAGGAGAAGGCCGCCAAGGCGTACGCCGACGGCAAGATCCAGCAGGACCTGGTCCCGATCTCGGTGCGCAACACCAACGAGGCGGCGGGTGAGACGGGCTGGGGCCTGGTCACCTCCGACGAGCCGATGCGCCCGGGCACCACGCTGGAGAACCTGGCGAACCTGAAGACCCCGTTCCGTACGCACGGCCGGGTCACCGCGGGCAACGCCGCCGGTCTCAACGACGGCGCCACCGCCGCGATCATCGCGTCCGAGGACTTCGCCCGGGAGAACAACCTCCCGGTCAAGATGCGCCTCGTCTCCTACGCCTTCGCCGGCGTGGAGCCGGAGGTCATGGGCTACGGCCCGATCCCGGCCACCGAGAAGGCCCTCGCCCAGGCGGGCCTGTCCATCGAGGACATCGGCCTGTTCGAGATCAACGAGGCCTTCGCGGTCCAGGTGCTCGCCTTCCTGGAGCACTACGGCATCGCCGACGACGACGCCCGCGTGAACCAGTACGGCGGCGCCATCGCCTTCGGCCACCCGCTCGCCTCCTCCGGCGTCCGCCTGATGACGCAGCTGGCCCGCCAGTTCGAGGAGCAGCCGCACGTCCGCTACGGCCTGACCACCATGTGCGTCGGCTTCGGCATGGGCGCCACGGTCATCTGGGAGAACCCGCACTTCACCTCCGAGGGAGACGCCAAGTGAGCACCACCACTGAGCTCCTCAAGGGCGCGGCCGAGCTGTTCCCGGACGAGGTCGTGACCTCGGCGCACGTGCGCCACCTGGACCTGCCCTTCGGCGCCGGGCGCTTCGCGCTCATCACGCTGGACAACGGCTTCGACCACACCAAGCCGACGACCTTCGGCCCGCAGTCCCTCGCCAACCTGAACGCGGCGATCGACCAGGTCGAGCAGGAGGCCCTGGCCGGCTCCATCGTCGGTGCGGGCATCACCGGCAAGCCGTTCATCTTCGCGGTCGGCGCCGACCTCAAGGGTGTCGAGCTGCTGAAGAAGCACGACGAGGCGCTCGCCATCGGCAAGGGCGGCCACGACGTCTTCAAGCGCCTTTCCGCGCTGGCGGTCCCGACCTTCGCCTACTACAACGGCGCGGCGATGGGCGGCGGTGTCGAGGTCGGTCTGCACTGCACCTACCGCACCGTCTCGAAGGCCATCCCGGCCTTCTCGCTCCCCGAGGTCTTCCTCGGCCTGGTTCCCGGCTGGGGCGGCTGCGCCATCCTGCCGAACCTGATCGGCGCCGAGCGCGCGGTCTCGGTGATCATCGAGAACTCGCTCAACCAGAACAAGCAGCTGCGCGGCAAGCAGGTCTTCGACCTGGGCATCGCGGACGCGCTGTTCGAGGGCGCGGACTTCCTGGAGCAGTCGCTCCTGTGGACCGCGAACGTCCTGAACGGCACGACCGAGGTCGTCCGCGCCGAGATCGACCGCGGCGAGGCCTGGGACGCGGCCGTCGCCAAGGGCCGTTTCATCGCGGACTCCAAGGTGCACGGCGCCGCTCCGGCCGCCTACCGGGCGCTGGACATCATCGCCGCGGCCAAGGACGGCGACCTGCAGGCCGGCTTCGACGCCGAGGACACGGCCCTGGCCGACCTCATCATGGGCGGCGAGCTGCGCTCGGGCATCTACGCCTTCAACCTGGTCCAGAAGCGCGCCAAGCGCCCGGCCGGTGCCCCGGACAAGTCCCTGGCCCGTCCGGTCACCAAGGTCGGCGTGGTCGGCGCGGGTCTGATGGCCTCGCAGCTGGCGCTGCTGTTCCTGCGCCGCCTGGAGGTGCCGGTGGTCCTCACCGACATCGACCAGGAGCGCGTGGACAAGGGTGTGGGCTACGTCCACGCCGAGATCCAGAAGCTGCTCGGCAAGGGCCGCATCAACCAGGACAAGGCCAACCGCCTGACCGCCCTGGTGACGGGTGTGCTCGACAAGGCCGAGGGCTTCGCGGACGCGGACTTCATCATCGAGGCCGTGTTCGAGGAGATGTCCGTCAAGCAGAAGGTGTTCGCGGAGGTCGAGGCGGTCGCCCCGGCGCACGCGATCCTCGCCACCAACACCTCCTCGCTTTCGGTGTCGGAGATGGCCTCCAAGCTTCAGCACCCGGAGCGCGTGGTCGGCTTCCACTTCTTCAACCCGGTCGCGATCCTCCCGCTGCTGGAGATCGTCCGCGGTGAGCAGACCGACGACGCCTCCCTGGCCACGGCCTTCGGTGTCGCCAAGAAGCTGAAGAAGACCGCGGTCCTCACCAAGGACGCCCCGGCGTTCGTCGTGAACCGCATCCTGACCCGCTTCATGGGCGAGATCCAGAACGTCATCGACGAGGGCACCCCGGTCGAGACCGCGGAGAAGGCCATCGAGCCGCTCGGTCTGCCGATGTCCCCGCTGGTGCTGCTGGAGCTCGTCGGCCCGGCGATCGGCCTGCACGTCTCCGAGACCCTGAACCGCGCCTTCCCGGAGCGCTTCACGGTGTCCCCGAACCTCGCGGCCGTCGTCAAGGCGGGCAAGCGCGGCTTCTACGTCTACGACTCCGGCAAGCCGGAGCTGGACCCCGAGGTCGCCGCCCTCCTGGTGCAGGGCGACTCGGTCCTGACCGAGGAGCAGGTGCGGATGCGCGTCCTCGACGCGGTGGCGCAGGAGATCGGCCTGATGCTGGAGGAGGGTGTCGTGGCCGAGGCCCAGGACATCGACCTCTGCCTCATCACGGGCGCCGGCTGGCCCTTCCACCTGGGCGGCATCACGCCGTACCTGGACCGCGAGGGCGTCTCGGAGCGGGTGAACGGCAAGAAGTTCCTCGCCCCGGGTGTGGCGAGCGTCCCCGCCTAGTCGCGGTGCGCCGCGGAAGCCCGTCCCTTCGGGGGCGGGCTTCCGCCGTTCCGGGGGCGGCCGCGGGACAGCCCGTCCGAGCTGGCAGAATACGGGTCATGGCGGATGGGAAGAGACCTTTCAGCCGCCGGACCCTGCTGTTCGCGGGCGGCGCGGTGGCCGCCGGGCTCACCACCACCGGCGGTCTGACCTGGGCCCTGCGGCCGGGTCCCGGCGAGCAGGACGGCCCTCGCGAGCCGGAGAGCACCCAGCCGGTGGCCGGCGACTTCGACATGCGGACCGGCGCACGGCTGCTGGCCCCGACCCCGCTCTTCAATACGACGGGCCCGCAGTCCTTCGCGTTCGACGACACGAACGGGCAGGTCTACACGCTGCAGACGGTGCAGGACGGTATCCGCCTCGACGACGAGGAAGAGCCGGCGGGTGGGGGCGACCGCAAGGGTGCCGGCGATATGTGCCTGACCCGGCTGAGCAGTTCCGGTGAAACGCTCGGGCATATGTATCTGCGCGGTTTCGGGCACGGCATTTCCTTCGGCGTGGAGCCGACCGGCCAGCGCACGTACATATGGGTGGAGGGGAACGCGGACACCGAGAGCGGCTACGGCCGCTCGGTGGTCCGGGTGCCCTTCAAGGACGGCTCGGTCCTGGACAGTTCCGACCCCTCGGTGCGGCATTTCGAGCCGCTCCCCGGCGCCTCGGCCGTATCCCCCGCCCTCGACCTGGCCGGTGAACGGGTGCTGGTGAGCCACGAGGAGGAGGGCCTGCACCGGTTCGCCGTATACGGGATGCAGGATTTCCTGGACGAGCGCTTCGTCGCCGCGCAGGTCGTCAAGGCCGGCGTACAGGTCAAGGAGCAGGAGTGGTTCCAGGGGTGCGCCCTGTACGGGGACTACGTCTACGTGCTGACCGGCGGCCCGTATACCGGTAACAAGGGGGACAATCCGCCGAAGTCCGGTGGAAACACCCATGTCACTGTGATCGACGTGCGCACCGGGGAGGCGCAGGGGCGCCACCGTGTGACGATCGCCCCGGATCTGCCCTTCCGGGAGCCGGAGGGAATCGCGGTCAGACGGGCCGGGTCACGGGCTGCTTTGTGCGTCGGATTTTCCGTGAAGGCGAAGGACCGGCGCGAGCTGGCGCTGTATCAGTACACCTCCTGAGGGCTCCGGAGACGGAGCGGTGAAGGTCACATATTCCGTGCCGCGAAGCCGTTAATCATTGGGCTGCGGTTCACCCGGCGTTCTAGAGCCGTCCACAAGGCTGCTTATACTACTGCGACACTTCACGCGATTCTTATACCTCCATGGGGGAGGCACCGCACCATGGGCTCCAAGCGGCTGCGCGCCGTGCTCGGCGTTCTGATCACCTCGGGGCTCATCCTCAGCTTCCTGGGCATGCTGGTCGCCGTCGCGTTCGTCTCCCTCCCCCTGTTCGCGGGCTGCGCCGCTCTCAGCTACATCGCCGACCTGATGCTCCACAACACCGAGTCGACGACCCTGGAGCGGCTGCGCGATTCGCGCTTCGGCCTCACCATGCGCTTCCTGATCCGCCAGTTCCTGCTGCTGGGTCTGTGCGGTGCCGTTTCGGACATCGAGTCGTTCGTGGCCCAGATGACCACCATCGGCCTGCTCCTGCTGTTCATCCTCCAGCTCGCGTACGGCGCGCTGCTCAAGCACGTCCGCAAGATGCGCAACGAACTGCCCTTCACCACGCGCGGGCTGGACCTGGAGGCCCTCGGCATCCGCCGCATGCCGCACCCGTTCCTGATGAACAAGCACGTCCGCAAGACGCTGCACCTGGACATCCCGCTGGTGGCCGGGTCCCTCGCCACCATCGCGACGGACGACTGGCGCTACGTCACGTACGGCATGATCACCACCGTCTTCCTCGCCTACTTCTCCCTGCTGGTGCTGGTGCCCGACGCGCGCAACGCGCTCAAGCTGCCCACCACCGACGAGGCCATCGACGAGCTCAACCACCAGCTGGCCGAATACCGCCCCCAGGTCGCGCTCTACTTCACCTTCGCGGCCATCTCCAAAGACTTCATGTACCAGGTCAACATGTGGCTGGAGTCGCTGGAGGCGCTCGAACTGCGGCCCATCATCGTGCTGCGCGAGCGGGCCACCCTGCGCTACCTGGACGCGACCTCCGTTCCCGTCATCTGCATTCCCAAAGCCGACAATCTGGCGCGTATCGAAATGCCGGAACTCCGCGTCGCCCTCTATCCGGGCAATGCGGGCAAAAACGTGCACATGCTTCAGCGTGCCGAGGTCAAGCACGTGTTCATCGGCCACGGCGACAGCGACAAACTCGCCAGCAGCAACCGCGTCAGCAAGGTGTTCGACGAGATCTGGGTGGCCGGCCGGGCCGGCCGCGACCGCTACGAGCGCATCAAGCACGCCGTCTCCCACCACCAGATCGTCGAGGTCGGCCGCCCCCAGCTGATGCCCCTGCACCGCTGGACCGGCAAGGTCGCGGGCCCCGTCCCGACCGTCATCTACGCCCCCACCTGGGAGGGCTGGACCGACGACGCCTGCTACACCTCGGTCATCCCGGCCGGCGAAAAACTGATCAAGGCGCTGCTCGACTACGAGCGCGAGATCCGCATCATCTACAAGCCGCACCCCCTCACCGGCTCGCGCTCCGCCGAGGCCGCCGCCGCCCACCGCCGCGTCATCGCCCTCCTGGAAGAGGACAACGCGCGGCGTTTCGGCCGCAACCTCACCGACTCCAAGGCCGCTGCCAAGAAGCTCGCGCGGATCGACAAGCGCATCGCCGAACTCTCCGAGCGCGGCGTCCGGTCCAAGTACCCCGACCTCACCGAGGAGGAGCGGACCGCGCGCATCCGGCGCAGCCGCAACCAGGCCGGCGCCCTGTACTGGAGCGCCCTGCCCGACTCCGCGCACCACGTGGTCACCGACCGGATCCCGGCCCTCTACGACTGCTTCAACCAGTCCGACCTGCTCATCGGCGACATGTCCAGCGTCGTCTCCGACTTCGTCGCGACGCTGAAGCCGTACGCCATCTTCAACCTCGACGGGCTTCCGGACGACCAGTTCCGCAACGAGCAGCGGACGGCGTACGCCTCCTACCTGCTCGACGGCGACTGCAACGGTCTGGCCGAGGCCATCGAGGCGACGCTGAACCCGCGCGAGGACGTCATGGCGCCCTACCGCGAACAGCTCAAGGAATACCTCCTCGGCGAGGAGTACCCGCCCAGCATCGTCCGCTTCAACGCGGCCGCGAACAACCTCTACCGGCGGGGGCTGCGCGACTTCCCCATCGAATACCCGGAGCACATCCCCCACTCCGTGTGACCGCGTCGCACCGTCCCCACCCCGCCGTCCACCCGCCGTGCCGCATCCCCACCCAGGAAGTAGGAGCCCGTGTCCTCCAGACCTGCCCCCCGTCGCACCATCGCCGTCGTTCTCGCCGGGGGCACCGGTCAGCGCATCGGGCTCGAAATCCCCAAGCAGCTCATCAAGATCGCCGGCAAGCCGATCCTGGAGCACACGCTGCACGTCTTCGAGAACGCCCCCGACGTCGACGAGGTGATCCTCCTCATGACGCCCGCCTACGTGGAGGACGCGCGGCGCATCGTCGAGCGGGCCCGCCTGGGCAAGGTCACGCAGGTCCTCGCCGGCGGTTCCACCCGCAGCGAGACCACCCGGATCGCCATCGGCGCCGCGGCCTCGGGCCTCGCCGAAGGGGAGGACTGCAACCTCCTCTTCCACGACGCGGTGCGCCCGCTGCTCTCCCAGCGCGTCGTCCGCGAATGCGTGGAGTCCCTGGAGCGCTACCAGGCCGTCGACGTCGCCATCCCGTCCTCCGACACCGTCATCGTGACCCGCACCCACGGGGACGACGGCGAGTTCATCACCGAGGTGCCCGACCGCTCCCGGCTGCGCCGCGGCCAGACCCCGCAGGGCTTCCGCCTGTCCACCATCCGCGCCGCCTACGACCGGGCGGCCGCGGACCCCTTCTTCCAGGCCACCGACGACTGCTCGGTGGTCGTCAAGTACCTGCCCGACGTGCCGGTCCACGTGGTCACCGGCGACGACTACAACATGAAGGTCACCCAGCCGGTCGACGTGTTCATCGCCGACAAGCTGTTCCAGCTCGCCTCCCACGCCGCGCCCGCCCAGGCCGGCGAGCAGGCCTACCGCGAGCAGCTGGCCGGCAAGACGATGGTGGTCTTCGGCGGCTCGTACGGCATCGGCGCCGACATCTCGCGCATCGCCGAGGGCTTCGGGGCGCGCGTCTTCGCCCTGGGCCGCTCCTCGACCGGCACACACGTGGAGAACCTCGACCACGTCGAGGAGGCCCTCGCCCGGGCCTACGCCGAAACCGGCCGGATCGACTACGTGGTCAACACCGCGGGCGTGCTGCGCGTCGGCCGCCTCGACGAAACCGACAACGACACGATCCGCGAGGCGCTGGAGGTCAACTACCTCGCTCCCGTGAACATCGCCCGGACCTCGTACAAGTACCTGAGCGAGACCCGGGGCCAGCTGCTGCTGTTCACCTCCAGCAGCTACACCCGCGGCCGCGCCGAGTACAGCCTCTACTCCTCGACCAAGGCGGCCATGGTCAACCTGACGCAGGCACTCGCCGACGAGTGGGCCGAGGACGGCATCCGGGTCAACTGCGTCAACCCGGAGCGCACCGCGACCCCGATGCGCACCAAGGCGTTCGGCCAGGAGCCCTCCTCCTCGCTGCTGACCTCCGAGTCGGTGGCCCTGACCTCCCTGGACGTCCTCGTCTCGGACATGACCGGCCACGTGATCGACGTGCGCAAGCAGGACCCGACCACGACGCCGGCGCAGCGCTCCGGCTTCGAGGCGGCCCTGGCGTCCGTGCTGATCCAGACCACGGAGGACCAGGGGGTCTAGCGTGACGTACGCACCCGGGCAGCAGCACCGGCCGCGGAGGATCTTCGTGGCCGGCGACTCCGAGGCGGTCACCCGGCCGTACAGCTACCTGCCGATGGCCGGCTGGGCGCAGACGCTGCCGCTCTTCCTCACCGATGCGGTCGAGGTGGTCAACTGCGCCCGCGCCCGGGCGAGCTCGAAGAGCTTCCGCGAGCGCGGGCGGCTCCAGTGGATCCTCGACCAGCTGGAACCCGGCGACTACCTGCTGTTCGGCTTCGGCCAGATCGACTGGAAGACCGACCCCGGGCTGCACACCAAGCCGTTCTCCACCTTCCAGGAGCACATGGCCGCCTTCGTGCACGGGGCGCGGGAGCGGCAGGCCCATCCGGTGATCCTGCTGCCGTACGAGCGGCGCCGCATGGACGCCCACGGCAACATCGCCCGTTTCCTGGGCGACTACCCGCTCGCCGCCCGGCAGCTGGCGGAGGACGAACACGTGCCCGTCATCGACCTGTACGGCCAGAGCCTGCAGTGGTGGGAGGAGCTCGGGCCGGAGTCGTCCAAGCTCGTCTTCACGTATCTGCGGCCGGGCGAGCCGCTCCTGGAGGACGTCCAGGACGGCGACAACGTGCACCTGCGGGCGGAGGGCGCGGTCGAGTGCGCCCGGTTCGTCGCCCGGAGCCTGGCCGAGCAGGGCGTCATCCCCTCCCAGTGGGTCCGCGACCTCGACCGCCGCCGGTTCTCGTACGAGGAGATGGGCTGGCTGGACGAGGAGACGTTCGCGCACCGTACGAAGTCCCGGGTGTCCGAGCCCGCAGTACCCAAGGAGTCCACCGCGTGAACCTCCTCCGCCGGGGACAGGCCGTCGGCGACACCCCTTCTCTCGGTGCCGTCTACGCGGCCCTGTACACCTCGGCCGACCCGCGGCGCGGCGCGTCCCCGGGTGAAACCGTCCAGTTCGGCCTGTCGGTGGCTCCCGATCAGGGCGCCGCGCGCGGCTGCGCGTACCTGACGGAGGAACCGCTGACCGCCGTCGGCGAGATCGTCGGCGTGCAGGGGCTGGAGTACTTCCCCCGGCAGCGCTGGTTCCGGCTCCGCGCGGACGCCGGGGAGCAGACGACGGGGTTGCTGCACCTGCGGGTCGGCGACTCGGTGACCGCACGCAGCATCCGGCCCCGGATCCTCGTGGGCATCCCGGACGCCTCGGGCCGCAAGCTCGTGCGCACGGGAAAACTCGCCGCCGAGCCCCTGCCGCTGCGGCCGCCCGGCGCCCGCGGCCTGCGCCTCGTGACCGAACCGGGCCGGCCGGGCACGGTGAACGTGCTGTCGGCGGCCCCGGCGGGAAGCACCGCCATCTCGGTGACGCAGCCGCGCAGCGGCCGGGCGGAGCTGTCGCAGGACGGCTGGGCCACGTACGTGCCCGCCTCCGGCTTCACCGGCTACGACCGGTTCACGTACACGGTGGGCACGGCGGCGTCCGCCAAGCTGACCTCGCACGTGAACGTCTTCGTGGGCTCCCTGGAACACATCCCGGGCGCCTTCCCGCAGCATCCCGCGGACAGCGCGCCGCGCCCCTGGCAATGGCCCGAGCTCACCGGGGAGATGCCGTGGCCCCGCCCCGGCCGCCCCGCAGAACCGATGAGGATCCCGAGATCATGAACACCGCCGTCGTCGGCGCCACCGACGTCAAGGACGTGACGGTCGCCGTCCGGGTCTGCAACCAGGCCGCCGCGCTCGACGCCTGTCTGGCCTCCGTCCTCGTGCAGTCCATCGGCACGGACCGGCTGGAGATCATCGGTGTCGACGACGGCTCGACCGACGAGAGCGGGTCCGTGCTGGCCCGCGCGGCGCACCAGTACCCCTCGTTCGTCCGGGCGGGCCAGGTGTCGCACGGGCTCAGCCCGGCGGCGGCCCGCAACTGGGCGCTGAGCCAGGTGCGCGGCCGGTACGTCATCTTCCTGGAGGCCACGGACCGGCTGGCGCCCGACGCGCTGGAGCGGATGGTCACGGCCGCCGACGCGTACGAGGCCGACGTCGTGCTCGGGAAGCCGGAGAGCTCGGGCCGGCACACGGTCGCGACCTCGATGTTCCGCAAGAACCAGGCCTACGCGGACCTGTACTCCTCCCGGGTCTACTGGTCGCTGACGCCCGACAAGCTCTTCCGCACCAGCCTGCTGCAGCGCCGCGGGCTGAGCTTCCCGACGGACATGACGATCGGCGACGACCAGGCGTTCACCGCCGCCGCCTTCATCGGGGCGGACAACGTCTCCGTCGTCGGCGACGCGACCTGCCTGGTCAAGGGCGCCCCGCCGGCGGAGCGCGCGACGCTGCCGGACCGGGTCGCCCTCGCCTCCCGGATGCTGGCCCTGATCGCCTCGCAGCTTCCCGAGGGCCCGCGCCGGGACAAGCTCCAGTCCCGCCACCTGGAGGTGGAGCTCGGCAAGGCGACCGCGGCTGCCCTGCTGTCCGCCGCGGACGCGGCGGAGCGGGACCAGGCCCTGTGGGGCGCGGCCGAAGTGCTGCGCACCCAGGCCTCGCCGGGGGCGCTGGCCCTGCTGCCGCGGATGCTGGCCGTGCGTTACGCCCTGCTGCTGCAGGGCCGCTTCGCCGAGGCGCAGCAGATGGCCTCCTTCGAGGCGGACAAGGACCGGCCGGCCGTCCGCAAGACGGTGGAGAACGGCCGGGTGTTCACGACGCTGCCGTTCTTCCGCGACCCGCAGGTGGCCCTGCCGGACGAGCTGTTCGACATCACCGGTGACATGACGGTCACCCATCGGCTGGAGAAGGCCCGCTGGGACGGGCCGATGCTCCTGCTGGAGGGCTTCGCCTTCTTCGAGCAGCTGTCGACGAAAGACCGCGCCACCCGCGTGGTGATGCGCGAGCGCACGAGCGGCGCGCAGGAGAGCTATCCGGTAACGGCCCGCCGGGACGACACCCTGACCAATGCCAAGGGCAGGCCCCGGGCGATGGGCCGCTTCTCCTGCCGGGTCAACCTCGCGCAGACCTCCAGCGGCTGGCCCCTTCCCCCGGGCACCTGGGACCTGCACCTCGCGGTCGGCTTCGAGGGCGTGACGCAGGAGGTGCGGCTCGGCCCGCGGCGCTCCGCCGATCTCGACACCACCGCCCGGATGCCGGTGCGGATCGCGGCCGCGCCCGGTGCGCAGGGCATGGAGCTGGCGGCCACCCCGTACTACACGGAGTCCGGCGGGCTCACCATCGAGGTGGCCCAGCGCATGCCGCTGCCGCCGCACGCCTGACCGCCCGTCGTCCGCAGACCGCCGCCTGACCGCCGCCTGACCGCCGCCGCCTCAGGCGGCGGCGGACCAGGGGCCGAAGACCAGCCCCTGCTGGGCGGTGTCCTGGCGGGTGCAGATCAGGGTCCCGTCGGCATCGAAGGCGGCCACCACGATGCGGCCGGCCGCATCGACGGCGACCTGCGGGGCGCACGCTCCGTGGCCGCCGAGGGAGGCCCACCACGCGCCGTACCCCTCGTTCTCGGTGACGTAGGCCGTGAGTTCCACGTCCCCCTCCGCACCGGTCTGGGCGAGCACGGTGCAGTCGTAGCCGCCGATGACGGCCCGGACGACACCCGGCGCCCCCTGGCCCCCCGCGCCGCCCAGACTCATCAGGCCGCTCTGGGCACCGCCCTGGGCCGCACGCCAGGCGACCAGCGAACCGTCGCCGGGGTAGCGCCAGAAGTACGTCACCCTGCGCGGGCCCGTCTCGTACAGGACCGGGGTCCCCGGGACGACGGGCGTGGGGATGCGGTCGGCGAGCTGGAAGCGGCCCTGGCTGACACCCACCCAGCGGTCGGCACCGGCCGGCCCGAGGGCGAGCAGCTCCAGCGGCCCGCCGACCGGCATCAACGGGGTCGCCTCCCCGCGGTAGGGCTCGGGCGAGACCTGCTTCCAGCCGCCCCAGACGCCCTCGGCATTGCGGCTGCGCCGCAGGATGCCGCCGCGGCGCAGCGAGACGATGACGTGCGTGGAGCCGGAGCGCTGGTTGACGGCGATGCGCGGCGGGCCGGCCAGGCCGTCGTCCGGGGGGCCGCCGCGCAGGCCGGGGGTGCCGAGGCTGTGCCAGTCGTAGATGCCGCGGCCCGGCTGGAACTGGGTGGACACGATGACCTCGGGGCCGCCGGAGCCGTCCGCAGCGGCCCTCAGGGCGACGAAGTGGACGTATCCCTCGCGGCTCTGGGCCATGGAGAGGGGCCCCGTCCAACCGGGCACGTCGAGGGCCTCGGGTCCGGTCCAGCCGGTGCGGGGGGCGGCGGCCTCGGTCCAGCGCAGGAGGCCGCGCGGCCCGCTGGCGTACGCGCTCAGGCGGCCGTCGGCTCCGGCGAACAGCCAGTTTCCGGCCGGGGGCGAAAAGGGCGGGGCGCCGGCTCCGGGCAGGGCGCCGGCCTCGGCGCCGCGGGCCGAAGTGGCGGCCCGGCCAACGCTTTTGCCTCGGATCACGCCGCTGTCCACCCTTCTGCCGAGTATGTCCACTGTGCGAGCGACAGGGCTGTGCACCCACAAGAATCAGCCACTCGAAAGCGTGTCTTATGATGCACCCCATCGATAATAGAAGGGCCCTGCCTCCATGACCGACCGCCCCTCGGCCTCCACCCCTTCGTCCCGGCGCAAGCCGAGGCGTGGCGGCAGGCGAGTCCTGCGCATCGTGCTGCTCACGACGGCGGTCCTCATCCTGGCCGTCGGCGGCGTCGGCTGGTGGACCTACAGCCACCTCAACGGCAACATCGACAGCGTCGACCTCGACCAGGCCATCGGGGACAACCGGCCGAAGAAGGTCGTCCCGGGCGCCCAGAACGTCCTCGTGCTCGGCTCCGACTCGCGTGCCGGGGCCAACGCGGACCTCGACCACGGCGATGTCAGCGGCGCCCGCTCGGACACCGCGATGCTGGTGCACATACCCGAGGGCCGGGCCAGGGCCACCGCGGTCAGCATCCCGCGCGACACCCTGATCAACCGGCCCGAGTGCAAGGACGGCGAGGGCAACACCGTCAAGCCCGCCAACCGGGTCATGTTCAACTCGGTCTACTCCCTGGCCGGCCCCGCCTGCGTGGTCAAGACCGTGGAGGAGATGTCGGGGATCCGCGTGGACCACTTCGTGGAGGTGGACTTCGCCGGGTTCAAGGGGCTGGTGGACGCACTGGGCGGGGTCACCGTCACCCTGGACAAGCCGATGAGCGGCGCGAAGGGCGGTCTCAAGCTGGACGCGGGCACGCACCGGCTGAACGGCACCGACTCGCTGAAGTTCGTCCGTACCCGCTACGGCTACGGCGACGGCAGCGACCTGGGGCGCATAGGCCTCCAGCAGCAGTTCATGATGGCCATGCTGTCGGAGATCAAGAAGCAGGACGCCCTCGGCAACCCCGCCCGGCTCTACAAGCTCGCGGACGCCGGCACCAAGTCGCTGACCACCGACTCCGACCTGGGCTCGCTCACCGCCCTGGCCGACTTCGCCCAGAGCATGAAGGGCGTGGACCCGGACACCATGGAGACGATCATGCTGCCGGTGGCCTACGACAAGGTGGACCCCAACCGCGTCGTCGTCGCACAGCCCCAGGCGACCGAGCTGTGGGAAGCCCTGCGCCAGGACCAGAAGGTCCCGGCCTCGGCGAAGAACTCTCCCGCCAAGGCCGGCTGAACCCGCTCGGTTTGCCCAGCGGGGGGTGTCAGGCGCCCGGCGCCGGGGGCTCCGGTGGCGTACCCGGCTCGCTGAGGGCGACACCGGGACTGACCTGGCTCTCCCGGCCCACGCGGCTGTGCCAGACGCCGTAGAAGGAGTAGACGACGAAGCCGATGGCCATCCAGATGCCGAACCGGACCCAGGTTTCGGTCGGCAGGTTCAGCATCAGCCAGAACGAGGCCGCGATCGACAGGATCGGGATCACCGGCACCCAGGGCGTGCGGAAGGCCCGGTGCAGCTCGGGACGGGCGCGACGCAGGATGATCACGCCGAGCGCGACGACCACGAAGGCGAAGAGCGTACCGATGTTCACCAGTTCGGCGAGCTCCCCCAGGCTGATGAAGCCGGCGAGCACGGCGATGAACACGCCGAGCAGGATGGTCGCCCTGTAAGGGGTGCGGTACTTCGGGTGGGTGACGGAGAAGAAGCGCGGCAGCAGTCCGTCACGGCTCATCGCGAAGAACACCCGGGTCTGGCCCAGCAGCAGGATCATGCAGACGGTGATGAGGCCGACGGAGGCGCCCAGGCTGATGGCGCCGGCGAAGAAGGGCTGGCCCACGGACTTGAAGGCTTCGGCGAGCGGGGCGCTGGCCGACATCTGCGTGTAGTGCTGCATGCCGGTGACCACCACGGTCACGGCGACGTACAGGATGGTGCAGATGAACAGCGAGCCGATGATGCCGCGCGGCATGTCCCGCTGGGGGTTCCTGGTTTCCTCGGCGGCGGTGGCCACGACGTCGAAGCCGATGAAGGCGAAGAAGACCAGCGAGGCCGCGGTGAAGATGCCCATGACGCCGAAGTTGGTGGGCGCGTAGCCGAACAGTTCCTGGATCAGCGGCGCGTTCCAGCCGCCACCGCCCTCGGCCTGGGGCGTGGCCGGCGGGATGAACGGCGAGTAGTTGTCGGCCTTGATGAAGAACAGGCCCGCGACGATGACCAGCAGCACGACGGTGACCTTGATGGCCACGACGATCGCCGTGATCCTCGCCGACAGCTTCGTCCCGAGGACCAGGATCGCGGTCAGCGCCAGGACCAGGAGGAAGGCCAGCAAGTCGAAGGTCCCTCCCTCCTCGCGCCCGGTCAGCGCGACGGGCATGTCCCAGCCGAGGTTGGTGTGCATCAGGTTGCGCACGTACCCGGACCAGCCGACCGCGACCACCGCGGTGCCGAGGGCGAATTCCAGCACCAGGTCCCAGCCGATGATCCAGGCTGGCACTTCACCGAGGGAGGCGAACGAGAACGTGTACGCCGAGCCGGCCACCGGCACGGTGGACGCGAACTCGGCGTAACAGAGCGCTGCGAGGGCGCAGACGATGCCCGCTGCCACGAAGGCGAGGGCGGTGGCGGGTCCGGCGTTGTTCCGGGCCGCGATGCCGGTGAGGACGAAGATGCCGGTGCCGATGATGACACCCACACCGAAGACCGTCAGGTCCCAGGCGGAGAGCGACCTGCGGAGCGCGTGTTCCGGCTCCTCCGTGTCGCGGATGGACTGCTCCACCGTCTTGGTGCGGAAGGGGCTGTTCATATCCCTGGTCACCGACGCACCTCCGAAGGTGTCGACGCACGCGAACGGGCCGGGAGGCCACCCCCTCAGGGTGATCTCCCGGCCCGTGACGTGCAACCGCGCCTCGGCCCTGTGGGCTAGTCGACCGCGGCGGCCGGCTCGCTGTCGAAGCGTCCGTCCAGCTTCGCCACCAGACCGGTGACCTGGCGCGCGATGTCCGGAGCGGTCAGGCCGATCTCCGCCAGGATCTCCTTGCGCAGGGCGTGGTCCAGGAAGCGCTGCGGGATGCCGAAGTCGCGCAGCGGTACGTCCACACCGGCGTCGCGCAGCGCCTGCGAGACGGCGGCGCCCACACCGCCGGCGCGGCCGTTGTCCTCGACGGTGACGACCACCCGGTGCCGCTCGGCGAGCGGGGCCAGCGCCTCGTCGACCGGCTTGACCCAGCGGGGGTCGACCACGGTCGAGGAGATGCCCTGCTTGTCGAGCAGGTCGGCGATCTCCAGGCACATGGGGGCGAGCGCACCGACCGAGACGAGCAGCACGTCCGGACGGGTGACCTCGGGGGCCGGGGGCCGCAGCAGGTCCATGCCGCCGATGCGGCCGACGGCCGGGACGGCCGGGCCGACGACGCCCTTGGAGAAGCGGACCACGGTCGGGGCGTCCTTGACCTCGACGGCCTCGCGCAGCTGGGCGCGCAGCTGCTCCGCGTCGCGCGGGGCGGCCAGCCGCAGGCCGGGCACGACCTGGAGGATCGACATGTCCCACATGCCGTTGTGGGAGGCGCCGTCGTCACCGGTGACACCGGCGCGGTCCAGGACGAAGGTGACCCCGCACTTGTGCAAGGCCACGTCCATCAGGACCTGGTCGAAGGCGCGGTTGAGGAAGGTGGCGTACACCGCGAAGACGGGATGGACCCCGCCCGTGGCCAGGCCGGCCGCGGAGGTCGCGCCGTGCTGCTCGGCGATGCCGACGTCGTAGATGCGGTCCGGGAAGGCCTCGGCGAACTTGTTGAGGCCGACCGGGTGCAGCATGGCGGCGGTGATGCCGACGATGTCGGGGCGTTCGTGGCCGAGCTTGACCATCTCGTCGGCGAAGACGGAGGTCCAGCTGGCGGCTGCGGTCTTGACGGGCAGGCCGGTGTCCGGGTGGATCACGCCGACCGCGTGGAAGCGGTCCGCCTCGTGCTCCAGCGCCGGGGTGTAGCCGCGGCCCTTCTGGGTGAGGCAGTGCACGATGACCGGTCCGCTGAAGCGCTTGGCGCGCTGCAGGGCGGACTCCAGGGCCTCGATGTCGTGGCCGTCGATGGGGCCGATGTACTTCAGGCCCAGGTCCTCGAACATGCCCTGCGGGGCGATGAAGTCCTTGAGGCCCTTCTTGGCGCCGTGCAGGGTCTCGAAGAGCGGCTTGCCGACGACGGGGGTGCGCTCCAGGATCTCCTTGCCGCGGGCCAGGAAGCGCTCGTAGCCGTCCGTGGTGCGCAGGGTGGCGAGGTGGTTCGCGAGGCCGCCGATGGTGGGGCCGTACGAGCGCTCGTTGTCGTTGACGACGATCACCAGCGGGCGGTCCTTGGCGGCGGCGATGTTGTTCAGCGCCTCCCAGGCCATGCCGCCGGTCAGCGCGCCGTCGCCGATGACGGCCGCGACGTGGTGGTCCTCGCGGCCGAGGACCTCGTTGGCCTTGGCGAGGCCGTCGGCCCAGCCCAGCACCGTGGAGGCGTGCGAGTTCTCGATCACGTCGTGCTCGGACTCGGCGCGCGAGGGGTAGCCGGACAGGCCGCCCTTGGTGCGCAGGCCGGCGAAGTCCTGGCGGCCCGTGAGGAGCTTGTGCACGTAGGCCTGGTGGCCGGTGTCGAAGAGGACCTTGTCCTTGGGCGATTCGAAGACCCGGTGCAGGGCGATCGTCAGTTCGACCACACCGAGGTTGGGGCCGAGGTGCCCGCCGGTCTTGGAGACGGCGTCGACGAGGAAGGACCTGATCTCGGCGGCGAGCTGGGTGAGCTCCTCCTGACTGAGCCGGTCCAGATCGCGCGGTCCCTTGATGCGGGTCAGCAGCACCCGTGCCTCCTTGCAGTTGCTTGCTGGTCTGTCGAGTCTAATGTTCCGTCGGCGGGCGAAGTCATCGGGCTGCCGCTGGCGGGTCACAGCTTTGTGATACCTGTACGGATCACCCCGAGGTCACACATCACATTCGGGCGTTTACCCACACAGCTGTACGCAAGGCATCCGCGCCGGCGCACGCACGTGTGCCCGGCGCCACACGGAGTGGCGCCGGGCACTGTGACCGTTCTTACCGCTCTTGCCGCACCGGGCGCGGTGTCAGGCGCGTCCGGCCGTCTTCTGGGTCTTGCGGGTGACCGAGTCGATGACCACGGTCGCCAGCAGCACCGCACCGGTGATCATGTACTGGATCGGCGTGGCGATTCCCTCAAGGGCCAGACCGTACTGGATCGAGGTGATCACCATGACACCGAGCAGGGCGTTCCAGGTGCGGCCGCGGCCGCCGAAGAGGCTGGTGCCGCCGATCACGGCCGCCGCGATCACGTTCATCAGCAGGTCGCCGGCGCCGGCGCTCTGGTTGGCCGCCGCGATCTTGGAGGCCCAGAACAGGCCGCCGATGGCCGCGAAGGTACCGGCGATGGCGAAGACCGCGATGCGGATCCCGGTGACGTTGATGCCCGCACGGCGGGACGCCTCGACGCTGCCGCCGAGGGCGAACACGTTGCGGCCGAACGTGGTGCGGCGCAGGACGAAGTCCGTGCCGACCAGGACCACCACGAACAGCACCACCGCGAGCGGCAGGCCCTTGTACTGGTTGAACACCGCGGCGGGGCCGAAGGTGAACACCGCGAGGAGGGCGGTGCGCAGCACGAGCTCGCTCATCGGGCGGGACGGGACCCCCGCGGTCTGGCGGCGGCGGTTGTCGTAGTAGCTCGCCAGGAAGTATCCGACCACGGCGACCGCCGCGAGGCCGTAGCCCGCCGCCACGTCCGAGAAGTAGTACGTGGTGAGCCGGCCCACCACTCCGTCGGAGTCGAGGTTGATCGTGCCGTTGCTGCCGAGGATCTGCAGCATGGCTCCGGACCAGAACAGCAGGCCCGACAGGGTGACGGCGAAGGCCGGGGCGCCGATCTTGGCGAAGAAGAAGCCGTGGATGGCCCCGATCAGGGCGCCGCCGCCGATGGCGAGCAGGATCGCGACCCACTCGTTGACCCCGTGGGTGACGGCGAGGACGGCGACGATCGCGCCCGAGACACCGCTGACCGAGCCGACCGAGAGGTCGATCTCGCCGAGCAGCAGCACGAAGATGATGCCCACGGCCATCATGCCGGTGGCCACCATCGTGATCGCGATGTTGGTGAGGTTCTCGGGGGACAGGAAGTTCGCGTTCAGCCCCTGGAAGATGCCCCAGATGATGATCAGGCCGATCACGACCGGGAGGGATCCGAGGTCGCCGGCCTTCATCTTGCGGCCGAACTCGCTCAGGTAGCCGGCCAGGCCCTGCTCGCGGACGAGGAGGCGCGGGTCCACCACGGGAATGGCGTCCGCCGGGGCGGCGGGGTTGGCCAGCCGGGCCACCTCTTCCGCCGCGGTGTGGTGTTCGGTGCTCACTTGCGAGCCTCCCCGGTACGGGCCGCCCGGCGGGTCACGGCGTTGTCCGTGGCTCCCGTGATGGCGGAGATGATCTCTTCCTGCGACGTGTCCTTGACGGCGAAGACGCCGTTGTTGCGGCCCAGCCGCAGGACCGCCACCTTGTCGGCGACGGCCTTCACATCGGCCATGTTGTGGCTGATGAGGATGACGGCGTGGCCGCGCTCGCGCAGCCGCTCCACGAGGTCGAGGACCTGGGCGGTCTGCTCGACGCCGAGGGCGGCGGTGGGCTCGTCGAGGATGACGAGCTGGGGCTCGCCCAGCATCGAGCGGGCGATCGCCACGGTCTGGCGCTGACCGCCGGAGAGGGACGCGATGGGGATGCGGACACTGGGGATCCGGATGGACAGGGTGGTCAGGAGCTCGCGGGCGCGGCGCTCCATCTCCACCTCGTCCAGGACACCGCGGCGCTTGAGCTCGCGGCCCAGGAACAGATTGCCGACGACGTCGATGTTGTCGCACAGCGCGAGGTCCTGGTAGACCGTCGCGATGCCCAGGTTCTGGGCGTCGTGGGGCTTGTTGATCGAGACCGGCTTGCCCTCCCATTCGATGACTCCGTCATCGATGGGGTGGACGCCGGCGATCGTCTTGACGAGCGTGGACTTGCCGGCGCCGTTGTCGCCGACCAGGGCGACCACCTCGCCGGAGTGGATTTCGAGCTCTACGTCGGTGAGCGCCTGGACGGCACCGAATCGCTTCGAGACCCCTCGCAACGCCAGCACGGGCGCAGCGGACACATGAACCATCTCCTTCGCCGCCTGACCGGCGGGGATGTCGTGCAGTAAGTGCAGGAGCGGGGTGGGTGGGGAAAACGTTTCTGCCCGGCGCCCCGCGGCCGGCGGGGGAAGAGGGGCGGGGCGCCGGGCAGGCGCGTGGGGTCCTGGGGACCGGAGGCCACGGGGGCGGGCCTCCGGTCGGCAGGACGTGGGGCCTCACGGGCCCGGGGGCCCGCAGGAGGCCGGACACCGGCCCGGACCGGGCCGGGGGGCCTGCGTATGTCCTACGTATGCCCCCGACCGGCCTACTTCAGGCCGAGCGTGGCGCAGGCGGCCGCGTACTTGTCGGTGCAGATCTCGTCGGCCGTGTAGACACCGTCCTTGATGACAGTGTCCTTGATGTTGTTCTTGGTCAGCGAGACGACCGGGACCAGGACCGAGGCGATGCCCTTGGTGGTGGGGCTGTCGACCTTGGAGGTGGTGACGCCCTCCAGCTTCTCGCCCTTGGCGAGCGCGACGGCCATCTTCGCGGCGGCCTCGGCCTCGGGGGCGTAGGGCTTGTAGACGCTCATGAACTGCTCGCCCGCCACGATGCGCTGCACACCGGCGAGTTCCGCGTCCTGGCCGGTGACCGGGGGCAGGGGGGACATGTTGGCCGCCTTGAGGGCGGTGATGATGCCGCCGGCCATGCCGTCATTGGCGGAGTAGACGCCGATGATCTTGTCCTTGCCGAGCGCCGAGATCGCACCCGCCATGTTGGTGTTGGCGTTCTCGGGCTTCCACTCCTTGGTGTCGTACTCCTTGCCGATGTTCACCTTGCCGTCGAGGACGGAGTGGGCGCCCTTCTTGAAGAGGGCGGCGTTCGGGTCGGTGACCGACCCGTTCATCATCACGATGTCGCCGTCCTTGGCCTTGTCGCCCAGGGCCTCCAGCAGCGCCTTGCCCTGGACCTTGCCGACCTCTTCGTTGTCGAAGGAGGTGTAGGCGTCGATCGGGCCCTCGGCGAGGCGGTCGTAGGCGACGACCGGGATGCCGGCCTCCTTGGCCTTCTTGACCGAGCCGGCGATGGCCTTGGAGTCCACGGCGTCGACGACCAGGACGTTCACCTTGTTGGTGATCATGGTGTCGACCTGGGAGTTCTGCGTGGTCGCGTCCTGCTTGGCGTTGGCGTAGACCACCGTGGCCTTGCCGTCCGTGAGTTCGGCGACCTTCTTCTCGAAGAGCGGCTTGTCGAACTTCTCGTAGCGCGCGGTCTGGTTCTCCGGCAGGAGCAGACCGATCTTGATCGCACCACCCGCGGCGCCGGAGCCGGATGCCTTCGGCTTCTCGCCGGCCTCCTTGGCGCTGCCACAGGCGGCAAGGGAAGCGGCCATTGCGGTGGCGGCTACGGCTACGGCGGCTCTGCGCATACGCGTGTTCATTACTTGAACCTCCCTGACGAGGCCGCAACATTGCGGCCGAGGTGAGCGTGAGTCAACCTCGGCCGCAGTTTGTCGTCAAGGAGTGAATCCTTAACGAGATGACAACGGTGCCATCCGTTATCTAACTGAAGACAAGAGCGGACGCCCCGGCGAATCGACCAGAAGGGTCGAATCGCCCATCTCGCTCAGCACCAGGGCCAGCGCTCCCAGCACCTCGGCCCTGCCGCCCAACGAGCCGGTGAGGACCGAGAGTTGGCGTGCCGCGCTGGGGATCGCGTACCTGCCCACGGACTCGCGTATGGGGCCCAGGACCAGTTCACCCGCCTCGGCCAGGGAACCGCCGAGCACCACGCGGCTCGGGTTCAGAACATTGCACAAATTGGCGACACCACTACCCACATGGCGGCCCACGTCGGCGATCACCCGGCGGCATCCCGGGTCACCCTCCCGGGCCAGTTCCACCACCCGCTCCATCGTGAGGTCCGGTCCGTGGGTGCTCTGGAGCAGCGGCAGCACGTAACGGGCCGCCGCGAAGGTCTCCAGGCAGCCGCGGTTGCCGCAGCGGCAGACCGGGCCGGACTCGTCGAGCGTGATGTGCCCGATCTCGCCGGCGGTGCCGCCGGGGCCCCGGTAGATCTGGCCGTTGATCACCAGGCCGGCGCCGACACCGCTGGCCACCTTGATGTACGCGAGGTCCTTGACCCCCCGGCCGCTGCCCCACACCAGCTCCCCGAGCGCCCCGAGGTTGGCGTCGTTGTCCACGTACACGGGCACTCCGAGGCGCTGCGAGAGCTCCTGGCGGGGGTTGATCCCGGCCCAGCCCGGCAGGATCGCGGTGGAGCCGAGCGTTCCGGATTCCACGTCGATCGGGCCGGGGACGCCGAGGCCCACGCCGATGACCTTCTCCCGGCTCACGCCTATGGCCGCGATCAGCTCCCCGACCAGCGCTTCCGCCCGGTCGAAGCCTTCGGCCCAGGAGGCGTCCACGTCGAGCGGGGCGGCCTCCTCGGCCAGGACCTGGTGGGCCAGGTTGCCGACGGCCACCCGCAGGTGGGTGTGGCCGAAGTCCACACCGATCACGATGCCCGCGTCACCGCTGAGCGAGACGCTGCGGGCGCGGCGGCCGCCCGCCGAGGTGTCCGTGACCTCGACGGTCCCACCGTCCTTGAGTTCGCGGACGATGTTGGAGACCGTGGCCGCCGAGAGTCCGGTGGACCGGGCGATCTCCGCCTGGGTCAGCGAACCCGCGAGCCGCACGGCCCGCACGACCCGTTCGAGATTCGCGCGGTGCAGTGACGACTGCGATCCGGGAGTCTGCACGACTCATCCACTCCTGCCCATGAACGACGGCCGGCCGTCGCCCCCCGGCCGGCGTCGCGGCTTCCCGCTCCGAGACACCGGCGTCTCTCCAACTTGTGAACCTTAAGTCGAGCCTTTGGCCCTCCAGACGTCAAGAGGCTGAGACAGCACGAAACGGCCTCTACCGGTCATAAGTATGAGAGACATCCTCAAAGATCGTGCCCTGACAGCCGGGGGGGGCGGGCCGCCGTCCGGGGTAACCCGGTTCGCGGAGTTGCCATGCTCCTGACACACGAAACGGCTTCGGCCCGGCCGCCGATGAGGCGGCCGGGCCGAGCGGGCGGGGCTCAGGGCTGGTCGTACCAGGAGAAAGCGGCGATCCGCCAGCCTTCCGGGGTCCGGACGAACTGGAAGGTCTTGGTCCCGCCGCCCTCGAACGGCTCCCCGTCCATGATCCCCGACTTGCGGTAGGCGCCGAACCGTGACGCGATGTCGCCTGCGATGTCGGTCCGCTCGGAGGTCTCCCACTCGGAGAACTCGGTCAGCCGGCCCCCGGCCAGCAGCCGGCTGCGCGGCTCGATGAACTCGTCCACGGTGTAGACGGCCAGGTCAGGGCCCGTCTTGACGATCACGCCGCCGGGCAGCACCAGCCGGCGGATGCGCGCCACGTCGGCGGGCCGGCCTCCCCGGTTGTCGAAGGCCCCGAAGAACTCGGCGGTCAGCGCGTCTATCTCGTTCTTGGACATGGCGAGACCGTAACACCCCGCGCCCGCGGGGCCGTTGGGCCGCGGGCCGGGGAGCCGGCTCCTGCCTTACTTGAGGGTGGCCGAGGTCAGCCCCGCCTGGATCTGGCGCTGGAAGGACAGGTAGACCACCAGCATCGGGATCATCGCGATGGTCACACCGGCGAACAGCACCGGGAGGTCGGTCTCGTAGCCCATCTGGTACTGGAGCTGGATCAGCCCCTGGGTGAGCAGGTAGCGCTCGGGGTCCGATCCGGTCTGCGGCTGCATCAGCACGGAGGGCAGGATGTACTGGTTCCACTGGCCCAGGACATTGAATATCCCCACGCTGATCAGACCGGGCTTGGCCATCGGCAGCATCACCTGGAAGAAGATCCGGGTGTCGGAGGCCCCGTCGATCACCGCCGCCTCGTGCACGGCCGTCGGCAGCGTGCGGAAGAAGGAGTGCATGAAGAAGACGGTGAAGGGCATCGAGTAGGCCACGTACACCAGGACCAGACCGTGGTACGTGTTGAGCATGTCCAGGCGCTTGACCATGAAGAACAGCGGGACCAGGGCCAGGAAGACCGGGAACATCGCCCCGCTGACGAAGAAGTAGTAGACGAGCCGGTTGCCCGGGAAGGGATAGCGGGCCAGCACGTACGCCGCCATCGAGCCGAACAGCATGGTCAGCGGCACCGAGAACGCCATCACGATCAGCGTGTGGGCGAAGTAGTCGCCGATGCCCTTGTCCCAGGCCCGGGAGAAGGCGTCGAAATGCCAGTTCGAGGGCCAGCTGAGGGCCGATCCGCCGATCTGCGCGTCGGTCTTGAAGGAGCCGAGCGCCAGCCAGACCAGCGGCAGGACGATCAGGACCGCCCAGAGGGCGAGGAAGCCGTGCGAGAAGACGTTCAGCACCGTGCCCTCGGAGCCGCGGGACCCGCGCTCCTTGGGGCTGCCGCCGCCGGCCCGTTCGGCCGAGGACTCGCCCGGTGCTTTGATCACTGTGGTCATCGGGGTCTCCCGCTCAGAACTCGATGCGCTCGCGGCGGGTGGCGCGCAGCGTGACGACGGAGAGGATCATGGTCAGGACGAGCATGACCACGCCCATGGCGCAGGCGTAGCCGCTCTTGCCGAAGTACAGGAAGTTGCGCATCAGCACGGTGGCCATGACCTCGCTGTGGTGGTCGGGGCCGCCGCCGAACTGGCCGGAAGTCATCGTCGACACCAGGACGAACATGTCCATCGCGGCGATCCCGAGGTAGACCGCGGACGTCTGCACGGAGTCCCACAGCAGGGGCAGGGTGACCTTGAGGAAGGTCTGGGCGCGCCCCGCGCCGTCGAGCAGGGCGGCCTCGTAGACGTCCTTCGGTACGGACTGCATGGCGGCCGAGAAGAGGACCAGGTAGAAGCCGACGCCGTGCCAGACCACCACCAGGAGCAGGCACCACAGCACGAGGTTCGGCCGGTTCAGCCATTCGACGGGGTGGGCCGGGTCGACGAGGCCCAGCCGGGCGAGGAAGCCGTTGAGGAGGCCGCCCTCGTCGCTGCGGTACACGGCGCCGAAGAGGACCGCGAGGATGGCCAGCGAGAGGACCTGGGGGAAGAAGTAGACGATCTTGTAGATGCCGGACCCGCGGACCCCGCGCACCCCGCCGGCCCCGCTGCGCCCTCCCGCGTTCACCATGAACGCGAAGAAGAGGGCGAGCAGGATCGTGACCGTGGGGACGAACACCAGGAGCAGCAGGTTGTGCCACAGGGCGCCGCGGAAGACATCGTCCTCCAGCAGGGCCGCGTAGTTGTCGAGACCGACGAAATCGAACGTCGGCGACTGCCCCGACCAGTTGGTGAACGAATAGCCGAACGTCTGGATGTACGGCCAGATGACGAACGTCAGGTACAGGGCGAGCGGAAGGACGAGGAAGCCGGTGATGAAGCCGGCCCGTCCTCCGCTCTGGGCTACTTGGCTCATGGTGTCCGTCCCACGGTGTCCGTCCCCGGCGTCAGCTGCGGCGGTTGTTCTTCGCGTTGGGGTCCTTCGCAGCCTTGTCTACCGCAGCCTGGGCCCGCTTGATCCATTCCTTTGGCTGGATCCGCTTAGCCATCAGCTCATTGGACGCGTTCTGGATCTCGGTGTCCATCTCGCTGTACCAGTCGGGGTAGAGGTAGTTGAAGGTGTTCTCGCCGGCCGCCTTGACGGCCGCCACCGCCGAGGCGGTACCCGGGCGCAGCTTGACGCCGGGGGCCACGCCGTCCTTGACCACGGTGAGGGAGTTGGCCTGCTGGGCGAAGAGGGTCGACCATTCGCGCGACAGCATCGAGCGCAGGAACTCCAGGCCCGCGGCCTTGTTGGCGGCCTTCTCCGGGACGATGAAGGGTTCGCCGGCGCCGGCCCGGATGGCCTCGAAGGGGAGCTTGCTGTCGGCGAGCAGCGGGATCGGCAGGAACTTCATGTCGAAGTCCTCCGGGGTCTGCTTGAGCTGCTCGTTCTCCAGCCAGGAGCCGGAGGGGATGAAGGCCGCCTTGTACTGGTTCCAGGCGGTCTGGGACTCCGTGTGGGTGAGGCCGTTGGTGCCCGCCATCAGCAGGCCCTTCTCGACGATCTCGTAGACCGCCTCGACCGCGGCGAGGGCTGCGGGGTTGCCCTCGAAGGCGTTCGGTTCGAGGTTGTCGATCGCCTTCATGGCCTCCAGGCCGCCCTTCTTGGCGATCAGGTCCATGATGACGACATTGATGTAGTACGGGTACTTGCCCTGGTGGGCGAGGCCGCCGATGCCGGCGTCCCTGGCCTTGGTGCAGATGTCCAGGAACTGGTCCCAGGTCTTCGGCTCGGTCCAGCCCTTCTCCTTGAAGAGCTTGCCCGAGTACCAGAAGCCGTAGACCGTGTACACGTAGTAGAGGGCGACGAACTTGCCGCCCTGGGTGCCCTGTTCCACGGTGCCGGGGATCAGCATGTCCCGGATCTTCTTGGCGGGGTCGTCGAGCGAGGGCGCGTCGAGCACCGGGGTGAGCTCGGCGAGCTGGCCGCCCTTGGCGAGGACGTCGATCTTGATCTGCTGGGCGCCGGAGTCGTCGACGACGTCCGGCGGGTTGCCGCCGTTGAAGCGCGGCTGGAGCTTGGCGGCGATCTCCTGGGTGCCCAGGTGGGAGCTGGTCGTGCCCCACTTCTTGTCGAAGGCGGCCTCCCAGGCCTTCGCGTAGTCGTCGCCGAACCCGCCCTTGAAGACGACGACGTCCAGCTTGCCGCCCTTGTTGACGCCGAACGGGTTCTCCTTGGTCACCGGCGCCTTGCCCGGTCCCTTCGTGGTCTCCTCGCCGCCGGAGGCGCAGGCGGACAGGAAGCCCATCGTCGGCACGGCGATCAGGCCGAGTGCTGCGGAGCGCTTGATCAGGTCGCGGCGGCCGAGACCGTCACCAGTGGATCCCATGCTCATGTCCTCGCCTTCGTCAGAAGTGTGAAGGAGGCCGGAAAAACACGGCGGTTGCCGTGCACACGGACATCACCGCAGCTCCCCGCCCATCCCCCGGTCCGGTGCCGTTCTCAGCGCGGCGGGCCGGACGCGCACAGGTATAGTCCACTTCCGTTCGCGTGAGCAAGATCATGCGCACGGATGTCCGTCAGCTTTTCCGAGTTGAGACCTCCCCGAAACCTGCCTTCCGGCCAAATAAGCGGAAGGGCCGTACCCCCTTGACGGGGATACGGCCCTTTGGTGCCGCTGGTGCCGCTGGTGCGACTAGCCGCGGATGAGGTTGCGCAGCACGTACTGCATGATGCCGCCGTTGCGGTAGTAGTCCGCCTCACCGGGGGTGTCGATGCGGACGACCGCGTCGAACTCCACACCCGTGTCGGTGGTGACCTTGACGGTGCGCGGGGTGGTGCCGTTGTTCAGCTCCTCCACACCGGTGAAGGAGAAGGTCTCCTCGCCGGTGAGGCCCAGCGCGGCCGCCGAGGCGCCCTCCGGGAACTGCAGGGGCAGGACGCCCATGCCGATCAGGTTCGAGCGGTGGATGCGCTCGTAGGACTCGGCGATGACGGCCTTGACGCCGAGCAGCGCGGTGCCCTTGGCCGCCCAGTCGCGGGACGAGCCGGAGCCGTACTCCTTGCCCGCCAGGATGACCAGCGGGATGCCGGCGGCCTGGTAGTTCTGCGACGCGTCGTAGATGAAGGCGACCGGAGCGCCCTCCTGCGTGAAGTCGCGGGTGAAGCCGCCCTCGGTGCCCGGCGCGATCTGGTTGCGCAGGCGGATGTTGGCGAACGTACCGCGGATCATGACCTCGTGGTTGCCGCGGCGGGAACCGTACGAGTTGAAGTCGCGGCGCTCGACGCCGTGCTCCGTCAGGTACTGGCCGGCCGGGGTGTCGGCCTTGATCGCACCGGCCGGGGAGATGTGGTCGGTGGTGACCGAGTCGCCCAGCTTCGCCAGCACGCGGGCGCCGGTGATGTCGGAGACCGGGGTGGTCTCCATGGTCATGCCCTCGAAGTAGGGGGGCTTGCGCACGTAGGTGGACTGCGGGTCCCACTCGAAGGTGTTGCCGGTCGGGATCGGCAGCGCCTGCCACTGGGCGTCGCCCGCGAAGACGTCCTGGTAGGACTTGTTGAACATGTCCTCGCCGATGGCGTTCGCCACGACGTCGTTGACCTCGGCCTCGGAGGGCCAGATGTCCTGGAGGTAGACCGGCTTGCCCTCGGTGTCGATGCCGATGGCGTCCTTGGTGATGTCCACCTTCATGGAGCCCGCGATGGCGTACGCGACGACCAGCGGCGGGGAGGCCAGGTAGTTCATCTTGACGTCGGGGTTGATCCGGCCCTCGAAGTTGCGGTTGCCGGAGAGCACCGAGGTGACCGCGAGGTCGT
This sequence comes from Streptomyces sp. NPDC006326, assembly GCF_040612915.1. NCBI lineage: Bacteria > Bacillati > Actinomycetota > Actinomycetes > Kitasatosporales > Streptomycetaceae > Streptomyces > Streptomyces sp. NPDC006326. Next base: position 90,485 of record NZ_JBEXRC010000008.1, read on the forward strand.
GCTCGTTGATCGCCTTCGAGATCTCCTCGTCCAGCGGACCGGAGTTGCCGATGCAGGTGGTGCAGCCGTAGCCGACGAGGTTGAAGCCGATCTTGTCCAGGTACGGCGTGAGGCCGGCCTTGTCGAAGTAGTCGGTGACGACCTTCGAGCCCGGGGCCAGGGTGGTCTTGACCCACGGCTTGCGGGTCAGGCCCTTCTCGACCGCCTTCTTGGCCACGAGCGCCGCGGCGACCATGACGTAGGGGTTCGAGGTGTTGGTGCAGGAGGTGATCGCGGCGACGGTGACGGCGCCGTGGTCGATCTCGAAGGAGGAGCCGTCGGCCATGGTGACCAGGGTCGGCTTCGACGGGGCGCCGTTCGGGTGGTTCGCCGGGGCGTCGGAGGCCGGGAAGGACTCCTTGCCCGCCTCGTCCACGTCGTCGACGTAGTTGCGCACGTCCTGGGCGAACTGCTCGGCGGCGTTGGCCAGCACGATGCGGTCCTGCGGGCGCTTGGGGCCGGCGATGGAGGGGACGACGGTGGAGAGGTCGAGCTCCAGCTTCTCGGAGAAGTCCGGCTCGGCGGCCGGGTCCAGCCACAGGCCCTGCTCCTTGGCGTACGCCTCGACGAGCGCGACCTGCTGCTCGGAGCGGCCGGTGAGCTTGAGGTACTTCAGCGTCTCGCCGTCGATCGGGAAGATCGCGGCGGTGGAGCCGAACTCCGGCGACATGTTGCCGATGGTGGCGCGGTTCGCGAGGGAGGTGGCGGCGACGCCCTCACCGTAGAACTCGACGAACTTGCCGACCACACCGTGCTTGCGCAGCATCTCGGTGATGGTCAGCACCAGGTCGGTGGCGGTGGTGCCGGTCGGCAGCTCGCCGGTCAGCTTGAAGCCGACCACGCGCGGGATCAGCATGGAGACCGGCTGGCCGAGCATGGCGGCCTCGGCCTCGATGCCGCCGACGCCCCAGCCCAGCACGCCGAGGCCGTTGACCATGGTGGTGTGCGAGTCGGTGCCGACGAGGGTGTCGGGGTAGGCCTGGCCGTTACGGACCATGACGGTGCGGGCCAGGTGCTCGATGTTGACCTGGTGGACGATGCCGGTGCCCGGGGGGACGACCTTGAACTCGTCGAAGGCGGTCTGGCCCCAGCGCAGGAACTGGTAGCGCTCCTTGTTGCGGCCGTACTCCAGCTCCACGTTCTGGGTGAACGCGTCGGGGGTGCCGAACTTGTCGGCGATGACGGAGTGGTCGATGACCAGCTCGGCCGGGGCCAGCGGGTTGATCTTGGACGGGTCGCCGCCGAGGGCCTTCACGGCCTCACGCATGGTGGCGAGGTCCACGACGCAGGGGACGCCGGTGAAGTCCTGCATGATCACGCGGGCCGGCGTGAACTGGATCTCCTGGCTGGGCTGGGCCTGGGAGTCCCAGCCGCCGAGCGCCCGGATGTGGTCGGCGGTGATGTTCGCGCCGTCCTCGGTGCGGAGCAGGTTCTCCAGCAGCACCTTCAGGCTGTAGGGAAGGCGGGCCGAGCCCTCCACCTTGTCCAGCCGGAAGATCTCGTACGACTCGTCGCCCACCTGCAGCGTGCTGCGGGCGTCGAAGCTGTTCGCCGACACGACAGTCTCCTTCATGCATGAAATTCGCGCGTTTACCGCATCCTGCCGCCACGCCCCATGGCCAATCCGCTAAGGTCAGGCTAAGTTAGGTAGCCCTTACCTGCGGGGGCGGCTGCGGTTCGCCTTCGGCAGATATCTCGATGTCGAGATAACTCTAGTACATGTCCGGGCGGAGCGACGAGGCGCGCACCCGCAGGCCTGCCGGGACGGTCCACTGTCCCGCCGGTTCCGCATGCCCGGATTCGATCAGCATGACCAGCGCGGACACCGCGGACACCGCGATCCGCTCCGGATTCAGCGTGACGGTGGTCACGGCGGGCTCGTGTTCGGCGTATGCGGGATCCTCGCTGGCGCAGACCAGCAGGAGGTCCGCCGGCGTACGGATTCCGTGGCGGGCGGCGGCGGCCAGCACCTGGCGCCCGCCCGGGTCGTACACGCAGTACACGGCGTCGGGCCGGCCCGGCGCGCCGAACACCCCGTCGAAGGCGTGCCCCGGCGCGTCGTCGGGGTCGAAGGGGACCACCAGCGGGGTCAGGCCCCGTTCGGCGCACCACCGCGCGTAGGCCGAGGTGACGGCGCCGGTGTAGAACTCCCGGCCGTAGCCGGAGTGCAGGGCTATGCGCCGGGCCCCGGAGGCGGCGAGGTGGTCGAGCACCTCGCGGGTGGCGGCCTCGTGGTCGTTGTCCACCCACACGTCCCCGGGCCGGGGCTCGGCCGGGCGGCCGTCGAAGACCACCGGCAGGCCGCGGGCCCGCAGCGCGCGCAGCACCGGATCGCCTTCCGGGCTGTCGAGCAGCAGCATCCCGTCCACCGCCAGGGTGTGCCACAGCGGCTCGCCGCCGCGCTCCGCGGGCAGGGTGGTCAGGGCGTAGCCGTGGGCGTGGGCGGCGGAGGTGGCGGCGGTGAGCAGCCGGGAGAAATAGGCGATCCGCGCGAAGTCCCAGGCCGATCCGGCGTAGGTGGTGACCGCGAGGCCGAGGGTGCGGGTACGGGGGCCGCGGCGGGCGCCGTACCCGAGGGCGGCCGCCATCTCGCGGACCCGGCGCCGGGTGGAGTCGCCGAGGCGGCCGGTTCCGTTGAGGGCGTGCGAGACGGTCGCGGTGGAGACCTCCGCGGCGCGCGCGATGTCGGCGATGGTCGGGGTCGGTCCGGGCCCGGGCACGCGGACATCGTACGGATTCCGTCGGCCGCGGCGGGTTCCGGTTAAGGGATTAACCAAACAGTGTCCTGGCCACCCCCACCCCCATCCGACGTCTGGAGTGGCCATGACCCCTTCGTCCCCGTCCCCCGCCCTGTCCCGGCGGGGACTCCTCGCGGCCGCCGGCGCCGCCGGCGCGACCGGCCTGTTCGGGGCGGGGACGGCGGCGGCCGCCGCCTCCCCGGGGAGCGGAGCGGCCACCGCCTCCCCGGGGCGTGGGACCGCCGCCCTGGTGATCCGCAACGCCCGGGTGTTCACCGGGGCGGCCGGGGGCGGCGCGCCCGCGGAGGCCGTCGCCGTCGGGCGGGACGGCCGGATCCTCGCCACCGGGAGCGGGGCGTCGCTGCGCCGGTACGCGGGCCGCGACACCGAGGTCGTCGACGCGGGCGGGAACACCGTGATGAGCGGGATCCACGACGGGCACGTGCACCCCCTGGGCGCGGGCGACCGGTCGCTGCGGCCCTCGCTGGAGGGGGCGGAGACGACGGCGGCGGAGCTGCGGGCGCTGCTGTCCGGTTTTCTCGCCGACACCGGGGGCGCGGACGCCGAGCCGGACCGCTGGCTGGTCGTGGAGGACTGGAACCCGGTCGGGCTGCTGCCGACCGGGACCACCCCGCACCACACGGTCCTGGACGCCCTCGCGACCCGGCGGCCGGTCGCCCTGGTCGGCGGTGACGGGCACAACCTGTGGGTCAACCGGCGGGCCCTGGAGATCGCCGGGATCACCGCGGCCACCCCCGACCCGGTCGGCGGCCGGATCGTGAAGGGGCCCGACGGGCAGCCGACGGGTGTCCTCAAGGACGACGCGCAGGACCTGGTGAAACGGCACATCCCGCAGCCCTCGCGGGCGGAGCTGGTCGCCGCCTGCGCGGCGGCGCTGCAGCTCGCCGCCGCATCCGGTGTCACCACGATGATGGACGCCCTGGTGGGGCGGCACGAGCTGGAGCTCTACCAGGACCTGGCCGGGGCCGGGAAGCTGCCCCAGCGGATCGTGCCGGCGATCCGGCTGGACGCCGGCCAGGCCGAGGACCCGGCGGCCGCCCTGGCCTACGCCCGTGAGCTGCGGCGGGAGTTCGAGGGGGTGCGGGGGCTCCGGTTCGGCACGGTCAAGGTCTTCCTCGACGGGGTCATCGAGTACCCGGCGCAGACGGCCGCGCTGCTGGACCCCTACCTGGACGGCGACGGCAGACCGACCGCCAACCGGGGCGAGCTCTACACCTCGGCGGCCGACTACGGACGGCTGACCGCGGCCTTCAACCGGGCCGGCTGGCAGATGCACGCCCACGGGCTGGGCGACCGGGCGGTCCGCACGGCCCTGGACGGCTACGCGTACGCCCGCCGCACCACCGGACAGCGCGACGCACGCAACGCGATCGCCCACCTCCAGCTGGTCGACCCGGCCGACCTGCGGCGCTTCGCGCAACTGGGCGTGGCGGCCTGCATGCAGCTCCAGTGGGCGGCGCGGGACACCTGGACGGTGGAGGCGCTGCTCCCGTACATCGGGCCGGAGCGGCACCGCCGGCTGTACCCGGCGCGCAGCCTGGAGAAGGCGGGCGCCCGGCTGACGGGCGGTTCCGACTGGCCGGTGGACGCGCTCCAGGTGTGGAACCAGCTGCGGACCGCGATCGACCGGCAGGGGGCGTACGGGGCCGGGCAGCTGTACCCGGAGCGCGAGGGGCTCGGCCGCGCCTCGGTGCTGCGGATGCACACGGCGGGGACGGCCTGGCAGCTGCGCCAGGACGCCCTGACCGGGACGGTGGAGCCCGGCAAGGCGGCCGACCTGGTGGTACTGGATCGGGATGTGACCCGCTGTCCGGTGGCCGACATCAGCGGGACCGGGGTCCGCCTGACGCTGGTCGGCGGGCGGGTGGTGCACGACGCGGAGTCGGCGGCGGGGCGTGCGGCGGCCGCCCGGGTGGCCCGCGCCGCATCCGGACCGCGCCCGGCCTCGTACGCGACGGTGCACGGCGCGGGCCGGCACGCGGCCTGCGGCTGCAACGCGGGCGCCGGTGCGGGAGCCGGTGGCCGGCGCTGAGCGGCCGGACGCTCCGTATAACCGAACCGGCAGACGCCCGCAAAGGGTACGAAGCGGGACGGTGGCGAAGAGCATGACGCGGCACCGGTCACCTTTGAGGCGATTTGACGCCCCTGCGCGCTTTGTCCTCGCTCATCGCGCAGGACGCGCCCGGCGGCCCCACCATGGGATCTGACGGCGGGTAACACCCGTCCGCCACACCCGACGCAGGACTCATCTCATATCTGAGATACGGTGCATCCATGGCAGACGACTACCTCGTACGCATCGGCAAGCTCATCCGTGACGCCCGGCAACACCGGGGCTGGACGCAGAGTCAGCTGGCGGAGGCACTGGCCACCAGCCAGAGCGCCGTGAACCGGATCGAGCGCGGCAACCAGAACATCAGCCTTGAGATGATTGCCCGCATCGGTGAAGCACTCGACAGCGAAATCGTCTCTCTCGGCTATGCCGGCCCGATGCACCTGCGCGTCGTCGGCGGGCGCCGCCTGTCGGGTGCGATCGACGTCAAGACGAGCAAGAACGCCTGCGTGGCCCTGCTGTGCGCCTCGCTGCTGAACAAGGGCCGTACGGTACTGCGGCGCGTCGCCCGCATCGAGGAGGTCTACCGGCTCCTCGAAGTCCTGAACTCCATCGGCGTCCGCACCCGCTGGATCAACGACGGCGTCGACCTGGAGCTGGTCCCGCCGGCCCGGCTCGACATGGACTCCATCGACGCGGAGGCGGCGGTCCGGACCCGGAGCATCATCATGTTCCTGGGCCCCCTGCTGCACCGGATGGACCAGTTCCGCCTGCCGTACGCCGGAGGCTGCGACCTGGGCACCCGCACCATCGAGCCGCACATGATCGCCCTGCGCCGCTTCGGCCTGGACATCACCGCGACCGAGGGCATCTACCACGCCAAGGTCGAGTCCGGGGTCTGCCCCGACCGCCCGATCGTGCTCACCGAGCGCGGGGACACGGTCACCGAGAACGCCCTGCTGGCCGCCGCCCGGCACGACGGCGTCACGGTCATCCGCAACGCGTCCTCCAACTACATGGTCCAGGACCTGTGCTTCTTCCTGGAGGCACTCGGCGTCCGCGTCGACGGCATCGGCACCACCACCCTGACCGTGCACGGCGTCCCGACCATCGACGTGGACGTGGACTACTCCCCCTCCGAGGACCCGGTCGAGGCGATGAGCCTGCTCGCCGCCGCGGTGGTCACGGAATCGGAGCTGACCATCCGGCGGGTCCCGATCGAGTTCATGGAGATCGAGCTCGCGGTCCTGGAGGAGATGGGCCTGGACCACGACCGCTCGGCGGAGTACACGGCCGACAACGGCCGCACCCGCCTGGTCGACCTGACGGTCCGCCCGTCGAAGCTGGAAGCCCCGATCGACAAGATCCACCCGATGCCGTTCCCCGGGCTCAACATCGACAACGTCCCGTTCTTCGCGGCCATCGCCGCCACCGCCCAGGGCCAGACCCTGATCCACGACTGGGTGTACGACAACCGGGCGATCTACCTGACGGACCTGAACCGCCTGGGCGGCCGTCTCCAACTCCTCGACCCCCACCGCGTCCTGGTCGAGGGCCCGACCCGCTGGCGCGCGGCCGAAATGATGTGCCCCCCGGCCCTGCGCCCGGCGGTGGTCGTCCTCCTCGCGATGATGGCGGCGGAGGGCACCTCGGTCCTGCGCAACGTCTACGTCATCAACCGCGGCTACGAGGAACTGGCCGAACGCCTCAACTCGGTGGGCGCCCAGATCGAAATCTTCCGCGACATCTGAGCGAGCCGCAGTCAGGGCGGATTCCCGTCCTGCCGGGCCGCCTGTGGGCCGTCGCCGGAGTCCCCGCCTGTGCGGAAGACCCGTCGACGGCCCTCCGCGGTCTGCCCGGACCGCCGGCCGGGGCCTAGCCCAGGGGGTTGCGCAGGGTGTGGATCTCCGGCCGCACCATGTCCACGAGGTCGTCCCTCAGCATGGAGTTGAAGGCCCGCCGGGCCGCCAACGCCGGCTCGTCGACCTCCACACCGCTCCGCAGCTGACGCACGTAGGTCCGGCGCACCAGGTGCTCCGCGGGCAGGTAGTGGTCTTTCAACCACCGGTACAGCTCGTCCGACGCCAGGAGCAGCAGCCTTCGATACGCTTCGTCGCGGGCGCGGACCCGGCGGTTCAACTCCTCCTGCTTGTTTTCCCAGCCCGTCTCCTGGATGTACGTGAGCCAGTCCATCCACAGGCTCGTCGCCAGCATGAAGCCCTCGATGCCGGCCAGCCGTCGTTCCTGCGCCTTCTCCAGCAGACTGGCCCGCAGCCGCAGCCGTTCCACCGACCGTGTGGCGAACGCCGTCAGGAGGCCTCCGACCACCGCTGCAACGGCCGCGATCACGGCAGACATGGTCGCGCTCTCCACTGTGCCCTCCCCCGCGCGTGCCGAGAGGCGGCGGCCAGCCTCGACGTGTCCTCTCAGCCTCCCGCCTCTTCAGCCCGTTCGCAGCCGTTTGGGCGAGACTCGGACACGGCGGCCTATGTCTTCGCGTCCTGCTTCCAGTCCTCGGCGAGGAGTCCCAGCAGCACCTCGTCCAGGAACTCGCCCAGCACCCAGGCCGAGGAGCGCAGCACGCCCTCGCGGACGAAGCCGTTGCGTTCGGCGGAGCGCAGCATCGCGGTGTTGTCCGACAGCGTCTCGATCTGCAGCCGGTGCAGGCCGCGCACGACGAAACCGTAGTGGCACAGGACGGCGACCACGTCGGTGCCGTAGCCCTTCCCGCGGGAGGACGGCAGCAGCCCCAGCCCGATGTGCGCGGTGCGGTTGTGGGTGTCGATGCCCCACAGCGTTGCGGTACCGACCAGCGTGCCGCCGTCCAGTTCCACCACGGAGAACGGGACGTGCCCCTGCTCGGTGTCGTCCACCACGAGCCGCGGATCCTTCGAGCCGGGCGTGAGCGGCCGCCACGGCCTGCTTTCGGCCCGCGCCGAGTTGACCACGTCGTCGTACAACTCGGCCCGCAGGACCGGGATGTCGTCCTCGTGCCGGGCCCTGAGCCCGACCTTGCCGCCTCTTAGCATGCGAGCTTCCTATCCGGCCGGACCGCGAGGCGGCAAACCAATAAGCGGCCCGGCACCCGCCGCTGCCCCACCCCCGTGCAAGGCAGCGAGCCGCCGCAGCATGACCGCGCTTGCCAGGGTGGCGGCGGCGTTGAGGAGGAAGCCGGAGCCCGCCCAGCCGCAGAAGACCACCAGCCACCCCGGTATGCGCATCCCCCACGGCCGCACCAGCGCGAGCGCCGGCGGGATGCCGATCCCGGCCATGCCGACGGTCACCAGGTTCAGCACCACCCAGCCGGCCAGGCCGAAGCCGTCCCCCACCGGGATCAGGCCCAGCAGCGAGCCCACCACCCACGACACCTTGATCAGCAGATACGGCGTCAGCGCCAGGGCCGCCCCGTACGCCGCGCCTCGTCCGATCCGGTCCCACCGCTCCATCGGCCGACTCCCCTCCACGTCCGCAGTCCCAGCATCGGCCCCGGCGCCACCCCGGCGGCTCCCCCGCCGGAGGGATCCGCCTCCCCCACCCGGGGGAGACGGATCCGGTTCGAAGGGCCGGGAGGGCGGCGGACCGTGAGGCTCGGGCGTATGACGGACACCTGGCTCCCGCCCGCGGAGTACATCAAGACCCTCGCCCAGGCGACCAGCTACGCCTGCCTGTACTTCACCGACCCCGACGGCCGTCCGGTCCAGCTGCGCGCCACCTACGCCCCCGAGGAGTGGCAGTGGCCCGGCGGCGCCATGGACCCCGGGGAGACACCGTGGGAGTGCGCGGTGCGGGAGTGCGCGGAGGAGACCGGCATCCTCTTCGGCGGGGAGCCGAAGCTGGTCGGCACGCATTTCACCGGGCACCGGGGCGAGGCGTGGCCCGCCAACCACATCGGCTTCGTCTTCGACGGCGGCACCCTCACCCCCGAGCAGATCGCGGGCATCGTCCTCGACCCCCGGGAACACGACGAGGTGCGGGTCCACACCCTGGCGGAATGGGAGGCCCTCATGACGCCCGGCAGCTTCGCCCGCCTGCGCGCGATCGACTCCGCGCGCCGGGCCGGCCGGGTCGCCTACATCGAGGGGTAGCCCTGCGGGACGTCCCCGCGACCGCAACCCGTGGCCGGTTCGCGCCGGTCGGCGGGCCGGCCCCGGCGGGTGACGGCGGCCGGCGGGCAGAATCGGGGCCGTGCGTACGCCCGTACGCACCGCGTCGAGGGGGCGGCCATGGCAGTCGAAGCACGGACCACGGACACACACACCACCGGTACGAGGATCCCGGAACTCGCGGGGGTTCCCCTGCTCGGGTCGCTCTTCGACCTGAAATCGGACTCGCTCGGCACCTACCTGCGCGCCCAGCAGCAGCACGGGGACGTCGTACGGATCACCGCGGGCCCGCCCGGCCTGCGGGCCGAGCTGTACTGCGTGTTCTCCGCCGAGGGCGCCCAGCAGGTGCTGGCCTCGGAATCGGCCAACTTCCGCAAGGATAACGCCTTCTACCAGGAGATCCGCGACTCCTTCGGCAACGGCCTGCTGACCAGCCAGGACGAGGACTACCTGCGCCAGCGCCGACTGGTGCAGCCGCTGTTCACCAAGCGCCGGGTGGACGGCTACGCCGCTGCCGTCGCCGCCGAGACGCGGACCGTGCTCGCGCGCTGGGAGCAGGCCCCCGGCGATGTCGTCGACGTCTCCGACGAGATGATGCGGCTCGCCCTGCGCGCGGTGTCCCGGATCCTCTTCGGGACCGACGTGGACGCCACCGTCGAGGTCGTCGACCGGTGCTTTCCGGTCATCACCGACTACGTGCTGCGCCGCGGCTACTCCCCCGTCAACGTCCCGCGCACCTGGCCGACCCCGGCCAACCGGCGGGCCGCCGCGGCGACGGAGGAGCTGTACGCGCTGTGCGACCGGATCATCGCCGAGCGGCGCAGCGGCGACTCCGCACAGGGCGAGGACCTGCTGAGCCTGCTGGCGGCCGCCACCAGCTCGGACGACGGGGAGTTCGACGCCGCCGAGCTGCGGGACCAGGTGCTGATCTTCCTGCTGGCCGGCCACGAGACGACCGCGACCTCGCTCGCCTTCGCCCTGCACCTGCTGGCCCGCCACCCCGCGGAGCAGGAGCGGGCCCGTGAGGAGATCTCCCGCGTGCTGGGCGACCGTACGCCCGGGGCCGCCGACCTCGACCGGCTCCCGTACCTCACGCAGGTCCTCAAGGAGGCCATGCGGCTCTTCCCGGCCGCGCCGGTCATCGGGCGCAGCGCGGTCGCCGCCACCGAGATCGGCGGCCACCTCGTCCCGGCGGGCGCGGACGTCATGGTGGCGCCGTGGGTGACGCACCGCCACCCGCGGTACTGGCCGGATCCCGACCGCTTCGACCCGGAGCGCTTCACCCCCGAGGCGGAGGCGGCCCGTCCGCGCTACGCCTGGTTCCCGTTCGGCGGCGGCCCGCGCGCCTGCATCGGGCAGCACTTCTCGATGCTGGAGTCGGTGATCGCCCTGGCGATGATCCTGCGGGCCTACGAGTTCGAGGCCGTGGACACCGAGGTTCCGGTCAGCGCCGGGATCACCCTCCAGACGCAGGGGCCGACGCGCTGCCGGGTCCGGAGCTTGGCCGGGTAGGGGCCTGCGGCCATCATGGACCGGTGGACTCGGATGAGGAGATTCCGGGGAGGTTGTCCCCTTTCGTACGTCGGCCCGCCCGGGCGCTGCTGCCGGGCTCGCCGGCCCGGCCGCCCCTGCTGCGCCGGCTCGGGGGTTTCTTCCTCATCCGCTTCCTGACCGCCCTGCCGGACGATCTCGCCGACGCGGCGGCCGCGCTGCTCGACCCCCTGGAGCGGGCCGCCCGGCTCTGCGGGCGGCTCTGCCACGGTCCGGCCCTGCGCGGCGGCTGGCACAGCGAGGCGGGCCGGCTCGCCCTGGCCCTGCACGGCTTCCACTGGACGCGCTGGCACACGGAGACCGAGGGCCCCTACGGCACCTTCAGGGCCGGCCCGGGAAGGATCACCGTCCGGCCGCCCTGGGGGCGCGGGGATCCGGACCGGGCCTCGTACGCCGCCTCCTGCACCCTGCGCCCCGTCCCCCGGCTGCGCCGCCGCACGGCCCGGGTGGACCTGGCCTTCGCGGACGGCTCCTGGCTCGCGCTGCGCATGAACACCCGCGCCGACGCCAGCCGGCTGCGCGCGGCCCTGCTCCGGCACCCGCCTCCGGCGTGATCAGGGGCAGGCCCGGGAGGCGGACCCCGAGCCCTGCTCCGGTGGGGCCCCGGGGCCCGCCTCCGCCGCCGTCGGCCCCTCGCGCACCACGGCCTGGTCGCCCCGCGGGCCGAACAGGTGCAGGATCTCCACCGCGCTGTCGTTCGCCGGGCCGAACCAGTGCGGTTCCCGGGTGTCGAACTCGGCCACTTCGCCGGGGCGCAGGGTGCATTCACGCTCCCCGAGGATCAGGCGCAGCTCGCCGGCCAGGACGTAGAGCCACTCGTAGCCGTGATGGGTCACCAGCTTCGGCTCGCGGGGCGCCAGCACCTGCTTGAACACCTGCACCCGGCCCGGGTACTGGGTCAGGGGGACCAGGACGCTGCCGTGCCCTTTGTGCAGGGGCGTCAGATGCACCCGCGGGTCCCCGCTGGCCGGGGCGGCCACCAGCTGGTCGAGTGCCACGCGGTGGGCCCGCGCGAGCGGGATGAGCAGGTCCAGGGTCGGGCGCCGCTTGCCCGATTCGAGGCGGGACAGCGTGCTCACCGAGATGCCGGTCGTGTCCGCGAGCGCCTCCAGGGTGAGTGCGCGGTCCCGGCGCAGGGTGCGCAGGCGGGGGCCGATGCCGTCGAGTATCCGCTCCAGTTCCGTGTCCACGGGGTCCAGTTTTGCAGTCTCCGCAAAACTCCTGGGAAGCGGTCGGCACCCGGCCCGAGCATGGCGCAAACGTACGTCCTCCCGAGAGGCAGACCGTGACCGCGACCCTTCTTTCCGATCGGCTCCGGCCCCCGCTGAGCGCGCGCAGACGCTGGACGGTGCTGGCCGTGTGCTGTCTGAGCATGTTCCTGGTGGGGCTGGACACCACCATCGTCAATGTGGGTCTGCCCGCCATCGGGCGGGGCCTGGGCGTCGGGACGCGCAGTCTCGAATGGACGGTGGACGCCTACACCTTCGTCCTGGCGAGCCTGCTGATCTCCTCCGGCGCCCTGGCGGACCGGTTCGGCCGCCGCAGGGTGTTCCAGTGCGGGCTGCTCGTCTTCGGTGCGGCCTCGCTGGCCTGCGCGGCCGCCCCGTCGGTGGGCGCGCTGATAGCCGCCCGCGCCGTCCAGGGGATCGGCGCCTCGATGCTCAGTCCCGTGGCGCTCGCGATCGTGGTGAACGCGATGCCCGACCCGAAGCAGCGGGCGCAGGCGATCGGCATCTGGGCCTCGGTCTTCGGCCTCAGCATGGCCGCCGGCCCGGTGGCGGGCGGCGCTCTCATCGACGGCTTCGGCTGGCGGTCGGTGTTCTGGATCAATGCGCCGGTCATCGTGGCCGCCCTGGTGCTGAGCGGGCTGTTCGTGCCGGAGTCCCGCGCACCGCAGGCGCGGCGGCTCGACCTGCCGGGTCAGGCCCTGCTGGCCGTGGTCATCGGGGGCTCGGTGGGCGTCCTCATCGAAGGACCGCGCATCGGCTGGACCTCGCTCGCGGCGCTCGCCGCGTACGGGGTCGTCGCCGCGGCGACGGCCGGGTTCGTACGGGTGGAACTGCGCCGGGACGAGCCGCTGGTGGATCCGCGGCTCTTTCGGCGTCCGCTCTTCAGCGGCGCCGTCCTGGGGGCCGTCGCGGTCTTCGTCGCCCTGAACACGACCCTGCTGCTCACCACCCTGTACCTGCAGCACACCCGGCAGTGGACGCCCCTGGCCGCGGGGGTGGCGGCCCTGCCCATGGCCCTCGGGGCGACGGTCTGCGCACCCTGGTCGGGCCGCCTGGTCGGCCGCACCGGACCGCGGCTCCCGCTGGTCCTGGCCGGCGGCTTCATCGCCGCGGGCGGGCTCTGCCTGGTCGGGCTGGACCGGCACACGCCCGTCCCGCTGCTGCTGCTCGCCTACCTGCTCATCGGCACCGGAGTCGGCTTCGCCAACGCCCCGATCACCAACACCGCGGTGAGCGGGCTGCCGCCCGCGCGCGCCGGAGTGGCCGGAGCGATCACTTCCACCGCCCGGCAGTTCGGCGCGGCGCTGGGCATCGCCGTCGCCGGCGGCCTGGTCGCGGATGCCGGCCCGGCGCGGCTCGCCCAGGCTTCCCGGCCCGGCTGGGTCCTGGTCGCGGCCTGCGGGATGTTCCTGCTGGCAGTGGCCCGCGCCGCGCGGCCGGAGGGCGCTCAGACGGCCGTGGGGGCGTGGCTGCCCTGGAGGCGTTCGAGGTCCGAGGGGCGGACCTGAATCGCGAAGAGGGCGATGGCGGCCCCGGCCAGGGTGAAGACCGCCCCCACGACGAAGGCGGCGCTGACGCCCGAGGTGAGGATCTGGTCGCCCCAGGGGTCGGGGAGCATGCCGGTGCGCCGGAAGGCGGCCCGCTGTCCGGGGGTGGCGGTGGCCATGAAAGCCGGGATCTGGGTGTGCGCCTCGTTCCGGCTGGCCGTGCCGAACACGGTGACCAGGATGGACAGCCCCAGTGAGCCGCCCACCTGCTGCATCGTGTTGAGCAGCCCCGAGGCCGCGCCGGACTCCCGGTCGGGGACGTTGGACAGTGCCATCAGGGTCAGCGAGACGAACTGCAGGCCCATGCCGAGGCCGAAGACGAGCATGGGCCCCAGGATGCTCCCCAGGTAGGTGGAATGGATGTCGGTCTGCGTCAGCCAGGCCAGGCCGGCCGCCGTGCACAGCGCACCGGTCACCATGAACGGCTTCGGGCCGAACCTCGGGAGCAGTTGCGAGGCGCAGCCCGCGCCGACCGCGATGATCGCGCTGATCGGCAGGAAGGCGAGGCCCGCCCGCAGCGGACTGAACCCCAGCACGTTCTGCACGAACAGGGTCAGGAAGAAGAACATGCCGAAGATGGCGCAGGCCAGCATCAGCATGATCCCGTACGTGCCGGCCCGGTTCCGGTCGGCGAACATGTGCAGGGGGGTGATCGGCTGCGGCGAGCGCCGCTCGTCCACGAGGAACAGCGTCAGCAGGACCACGGCGGCGCCGAAGGAGCCGAGGGTCAGCGGGTCGCGCCAGCCGTCCTGGGCCGCGCGGATGAATCCGTAGACGAGGGCGACCATGCCGGCGGTGCCCAGCAGCGCCCCCGCGGCGTCGAAGTGGCCGGCATGGCGCTCGGATTCGTGGAGCACCTTGACGGCCGCGAGGGCGATCAGCACGGCGATCGGGACGTTGACGAAGAGCACCCAGCGCCAGTTGAGCCACTCCACGAGGACGCCGCCGGCGAGCAGCCCGACCGCGCCGCCGGCGGCGGAGACCGCGGCGAAGACGCCGAAGGCGCGGTTGCGCGCGGGGCCTTCGCGGAAGGTCGTCGTGATCAGTGCGAGGGCGGTCGGCGAGGCGATGGCACCGCCCACGCCCTGCAGCGCGCGGGCCCCCATCAACTGGCCGGCGTTCTGGGCGAGTCCGCCCAGCAGCGAGGCCAGGCCGAAGAGCAGGACACCGGAGATGAAGACGCGCTTGCGGCCGAGGATGTCGCCGGTGCGTCCGCCGAGGAGCAGCAGGCCGCCGAAGGTGAGGGTGTAGGCGTTGACCACCCAGGAGAGGCTTTCGGTGGAGAAGCCGAGCCCGGTCTGGATGTGCGGCAGCGCGATGTTCACGATGGTGATGTCGAGGACGACCATGAGCTGGCACGAGGCGATGACGAACAGGGCGAGTCCGTTGCCGTTGCCCCGGACCTTGCCGTCGGTCCCGTTTCTGGTCGGCGATGCGTTCCGGTCCACCTTTTCGACGCTAAACCTGCCCTGGGGGGCACACCACTCGGATGGCCTAACGCACACGGGTGTGGCGTGTGGTATTTCACATGTCACACTGCTCTTTATGGACGATTTCCTCAGGCTCTCCGCCGACACGGCCCGCTTCACCCACGGCGCCCCGCGGGCGTTCACCTTCGGCGACGAGGGCCGTCTCCTCTGGTTCCTGCGCTCCACCGGCCCCACCGACGCCTTCGACAGCCTCTGGGTCCTCGACACCGCGGCCGGCGCCGAAACCCGCCTCGCCGACCCCCGCACCCTCGCCCCCGCGCCCGCCCCCCTCCCCGTCGCCGAGCGCCGGCTGCGCGAGCGGACCCGGCTCACGGCCGCGGGGATCGGCTCGTACGCCCTCTCCGGCAACGGCCGGCGCGCCGTCTTCGCGCTGTACGGGCGGCTGTACGCCGTCGACTGCGACGGCACCGGCGGGCCCGAGGAGATCCCGGCCGCCGGGCCCGCCCTGGACCCCCGTCCGAACGCCGACGGCACCCGCACCGCCTACGTCACCGACGACGCCCTCCACACCTGGCCCGGCGGCCGGATCAGCCCCGACGACGGCGCCCGCTGGGGCCTCGCCGAGTTCGCGGCGGCCGAGGAACTGGGCCGCGCCCGCGGCCACTGGTGGTCCCCCGACGGGCTCACCCTGCTCGCCGCCCGCGTCGACGAAAGCGCCCTCCAGCGGCGCTGGTTCGCCGACCCCGCCCACCCCGAGCTGCCGGCCGAGGACTTCGCGTACCCCGAGGCGGGCGGCCCCAACGCCGAGGTGCAGCTGTGGGTGCTGGGCCCCGGCGGCGAGCGGGTCCGCCTCGACTGGGACGCGGACCGGTATCCGTACGTCTCCGACGCCGGCTGGGAGTCGGCCACCGAGATCCTGCTGACCGTCCAGGACCGCCTCCAGCAGAACGTGCTGCTGCTGAGCGCCGACCCGGCCACCGGCCGCACCCGGGAGCTGTCCCGCACCACGCACCCCCAGTGGGTCGACCCGATGGTGCCCGGCACCCCGGCCCGGCTCGCGGACGGCCGGATGCTCACGGCCGCCGACACCCCCGGCGGAGCCGCCCGCGCCCTCGCCGTGGACGGCAAGCTGCTCACCGGGGACGACCTCCAGGTCCGCCGCGTGGCCGGCGTCCACCAGGACCGGCTGCTGATCGAGGCCGGCCGGCGCGACCCCGCCGAGCAGCAGGTCCTGCTGCTGGACCCGGACACCGGTGAGCTGACCGCGCTCGCCGACGGGCCCGGGGTGCACGGCGTCCTCGCCCAGGCCGGGACGCTGCTGCTGACCTCCGCCGACGCCGACGGCATACGCCGCAGCGTACGCACTGCCGACGGGCGGGAGTACGCCCCCGCCGACCTGTCCGAGCCGCTGCCCTACCGGGTGGTCCCGGTCCTGGAGCGGGTCACCGAGCACGGCATCCCCACCGCGCTCGTCCTGCCCCGCGGCCACGTCCCCGGCACCCGGCTGCCGGTCCTGGTCGACGGCTACGGCGGCCCCGGCTACCAGGACGTCAGCGCCGAACCGCGCCGCTGGCAGCACCGCCAGTGGTGGGCCGACCAGGGCTTCGCCGTGGTGACCATCGACAACCGCGGCACCCCGTACGTCTCGCCCGCCTTCACCCACGCCATGTACCGGGGGTTCTCCGAGGTGACCCTCCAGGACCAGGTCGCGGCCCTGCACGCGCTCGCCGAACGCCACGGCGACCTCGACCTCGGCCGGGTCGGGGTACGCGGCTGGTCCTACGGCGGCTACCTGTCCGCACTGGCGGTGCTGCGCCGCCCCGACGTCTTCCACGCGGCGGCGGCCGGGGCCGCGCCCACCGACTTCCGCCACTACGACACCGCCTACACCGAGCGCTACCTGGGCCTGCCCCAGGAGCACCCGGAGGTGTACGAGCGGGACTCGCTGATCGCGGACGCACCCGGGCTGTCCCGGCCCCTGCTGCTCGTGACCGGACTGGCCGACGACAACGTCCACCCCTCCCACACGCTGCGGCTGTCCCGAGCGCTGACGGACGCGGGCCGCCCGCACCGGCTCCTGGCGCTGCCCGGGGTGACGCACATGACCCCGCACGGCACCAGGGAGAAGATCATGATCCAGGAACTGGACTTCTTCCGCCGGGAACTGGGCCTGTAGCGGCGGAGAACCCCGGAGCCGACGCGATCGGCTCCGGGGTTCTCGCCTTCCCGGGGTCCCCGTCAGGCGCCCGGGGGCCTTGCGCTACACCAGGTGACAGGCCACCTCGCGTGAGGCGGCGAGCCTCAGCAGCGGCCGTTCGGTGCGGCAGATCTCCTGCGCCATGGGACAGCGCGGGTGGAAGGTGCAGCCCGGGGGCGGGGCCGCCGGGCTCGGCGGATCACCGAGCAGCACGATCCGCTCCCGCCGCCGCTCGGCCGCCGGGTCCGGCAGCGGCACGGCGGACAGCAGCGCCCGGGTGTACGGGTGCTGGGGGTTCTCGTACAGGGCGCGCTTCTCGCCCGTCTCGACGATCCGGCCGAGGTACATGACGGCGACCCGGTCGCTGACCCGCTTGACCACGGACAGGTCGTGCGCGATGAACACGTAGGCGAGGCCGAGTTCGCGGCGCAGCCGCTCCATCAGGTTGACGATCTGGGCCTGTACGGAGACGTCGAGCGCGGAGACGGGCTCGTCGGCGATGATCAGCCGCGGGCTGGTGGCCAGCGAGCGGGCTATGCCGATGCGCTGGGCCTGGCCGCCGGAGAACTCGTGCGGGTAGCGGTCGATGTGCTCCGGGATCAGCCCGACCAGCTCCATCAGTTCGGCCGCCCGGCGGCGGGCGTCCGAGGCCGACGAACCCTGCACGAGCAGCGGATCGGAGATGATCCGGGCCACCGTCTGGCGGGGGTTGAGGGAGGAGTGCGGGTCCTGGAACACCATCTGGATGTCGCGGCGCAGCGGGCGCAGGGCCCTCTGGGAGAGCCTGCTGATGTCCTTGCCCTCGAAGGCGATGCTGCCCGAGGTGGGTTCCAGCAGCCGCACCAGCATCCGGCCGGTCGTGGACTTCCCGCAGCCCGACTCGCCGACCAGGCCGAGGGTCTGACCGGCCGCCAGGTCGAAGGAGACCCCGTCGACGGCGCGCACGGGCGCCCCCCGGCGCCCGGTCGCCGACCGCCGGCCGGGGAAGGACATGGTGAGGTCCCGTACGGAGAGCAGGGTGTCGCAGGACGAGGGGGTGGACGGCGAGGTGCCGGCGGGCAGGGTGTCGGTGGTCATCGGGCCGCCTCCGCGGTGCTGCGGTCTCCGGCGAAGTGGCAGGCCACGCTCCGCCCGGGCTGTTTCCCGTAGGCCTCCCACTGCGGCCGTACGTCGGTGCAGCGCGCCGCCGCCTTCGGACAGCGCGGGGCGAACGCACAGCCGGGGGCCGGTGCGAGCAGGGAGGGCGGCGAGCCGGGGATGGCGCGCAGCGGCTCGTCGTCGGCGTCGTCCAGCCGGGGCAGCGAGTCCAGCAGGCCCCGGGTGTACGGGTGGGCGGGCTCCGCGAAGAGGGCGTCGGCGCCGGCCTGTTCGGCGGCCCGGCCGCCGTACATGACCAGCACCTCGTGGGCGACGCGGGCGACCACCCCCAGGTCATGGGTGATCATCACGACGCCGAGGCCGCGCTCCTCCTGGAGCCGGGCGATCAGCTCCAGGATCTGCGCCTGCACGGTCACGTCGAGCGCGGTGGTGGGCTCGTCGGCGATCAGCAGGTCGGGCTCGCAGGCCAGGGCCATGGCGATCATCGCGCGCTGGCGCATCCCGCCGGAGAACTGGTGCGGGTACTCCCCCGCCCGGCGGGCCGGTTCCGGGATGCCGACCTCGCCGAGCATGTCGACGGCGCGGCGGCGGGCGGCGGCCCGGCCGGCCTTGAAGTGCACCCGGACGTGCTCGGCGATCTGCTCGCCGACCGTGTAGTAGGGGTGCAGGCTGGACAGCGGGTCCTGGAAGATCATGGCCATCTTGCGGCCGCGGAGCCGGGAGAGCGCCTTCTCGGACATCCCGGTCAGCTCCTGTCCGGCGAGCATGATGGAGCCGGTGACCTCGGCGCCCCGGTGCAGGCCCATGACGGCGAGCGAGGTGACCGACTTGCCGGACCCGGACTCCCCGACGATGCCGAGGGTGCGCCCGGCCTCCACCGTGAAGCCGAGCGAGTCGACGGCCCGTACGGGGCCGTGCGGGGTAGTGAACGTGACGCGCAGATCGCGTACGTCAAGGAGAGCGGTCATCAGTACCTCACCCTCGGGTCGATGACGGCGTACAGGAGGTCGACCGCGAGGTTGGCGACGACGATGAAGAAGGCGGCGAGCAGCGTGACCCCGAGGACGACCGGCTGGTCGGAGCTGACCAGGGCGCCGTAGAACAGCCGCCCGATGCCGGGGAGTCCGAAGATGGACTCGGTGATGACGGCTCCGGCGAGCAGCCCGCCGAGGTCCATGCCGAAGATGGTGAGGATCGGTGTCATGCCGGAGCGCAGGCCGTGCTTGACGACGACGGTGCGTTCGGGCATGCCCTTGGCGCGGGCGGTGCGGATGTACGGCTCGGCCATCGCCTCGATCATCGACCCGCGGCTCTGGCGGGCGTACATGGCGGCGTACAGCAGGGCCAGTGCGGTCCAGGGCAGCAGCAGGTTCGAGGCCCAGGCGAGCGGGTCGTCGGCGAAGGACTGGTAGGTGGGGTAGGGCAGGAGCCCGGCGACGCGGATGACTCCGTAGATGAGCATCACCGAGGTGAAGTACACCGGCAGCGAGGCGGCGGCGACCGCGCCGACCATCAGGGCCTTGTCGGTGGCGGTGTCCTTGCGCAGGGCGGCGGTCACCCCGGCGCCGAGGCCGAGGACCAGCCACAGCACCGCGGCGCCGAGGGCCAGGGAGGCCGATACGGGGAGGCGGTCCATCAGCAGGTCCCACACGGGCAGCGAGTTCTCGTACGAGTAGCCCAGGCAGGGGAAGTCGCACTGGACGGCGTACTGGCCGCTGCCGAGGGTGCGGCCGGTGAAGATCCCGGTGAGGAAGTCGAGGAACTGGCGCCACAGCGGCTGGTCCAGGCCGAGGTAGGCCCGTACGTCGGCCAGCCGTTCGGCGCTGCAGGTCTTGCCGCAGGCGGCCGCGGCCGGGTCGGAGGGCAGGACGTAGAAGATGGTGAAGGTGACGGCGGCGATGGCGAGCAGGACACCCGCCAGGGCGAGCAGCCGGCGCAGGAGGTAGAGGATCAACTGCGGCCGCCCCTCGGGTCGAGGATGTCGCGCAGGGCGTCTCCGAGCAGGGTGAAGGCGAGCACCGCGAGGAAGAGGAAGGTGCTCGGGATGACGAAGTACATGGGGTCGGTCTCGTAGAAGGCGACGGACTCGGCGATCATCTGGCCCCAGGACGGGGTCGGCGGGCGGACGCCCACGCCGAGGTAGCTGAGCGCCGCCTCGGTGCTGATCATGCCGGGGATCAGCAGGGTGGTGTAGGCGATCACCGGTCCGGAGACGCCCGGGAGGATGTCCCGGGTCAGGATCCGCCAGGAGCCGGCGCCGCCGACGCGTGCGGCGTCGACGTACTCGCGGTGTTTGAGGGAGAGGGTCTGGCCGCGGACCACGCGGGCGATGCCGGGCCAGCCGAAGAGGCCGATGACGGCGGTCATCAGGAGGATCCGGTTGACGTCCTTGGCCACCGACAGCATCGCGATCATGAAGATGAGGGAGGGGAAGGACATGGTGAGGTCCATCAGGCGGGACAGGACCGCGTCGGTGCGCCCGCCGAAGTAGCCGGCGGCGATCCCGGCGGCGGTGCCCGCCACCACGACGATGGCGGTGGCGGCGAAGGCGACGAGGAGGGAGACCTGCGCGCCGTGCACGACCCGGGCGAACAGGTCGCGGCCGGAGACGGGTTCGACGCCGAGCCAGTGCTCGGGGCTGATCCCGCCGAGCGAGCCGAGCGGCTGGCCGCCGAGGTAGGGGTCGACGGCGCTCTTGTCGAACTCGTCGGGGGACCAGCCGCCGAGCGCGCCCAGCCAGGGCGCGGTGACGGCCATCAGGACGAAGAGGAGGACGACGCCGAGGCTGACGCGGACGGCGGGGCGGCGGCGCAGTTCCCGCCGGGCGAGCTGCCAGGGGCTGCTGCCCGCGGGGACGTCCTCGGCCGGTGCGGGCCCGGCGGGGCGGGGTGCGGAGCCGGGGCCGGGGGCAGGTCCGGGTGCGGAGCCGGGGCCGGGTGCGGGGCCGGGTCCGGATGCGGTGGTGGTCATGGCGCTGGCTGCCTGCCCCGTCTCAGCCCTGGCTCTTCGACGGGTCCTTGAGACCGACGGTGGCGTAGTCGATGGTGCCGGTCCACACGGGGTGGCCGTACGCGCCCGCGATGTTGGGGCCGACCAGCAGCGGCTTGCGCTCCAGCAGGACCGGCACGGCCGGGGACTTCTTCATGATCTCCGCGTCGAGGTCGATCCAGGCCTGGTTG
This sequence comes from Streptomyces sp. NPDC006326, assembly GCF_040612915.1. Taxonomy (NCBI): domain Bacteria; kingdom Bacillati; phylum Actinomycetota; class Actinomycetes; order Kitasatosporales; family Streptomycetaceae; genus Streptomyces; species Streptomyces sp. NPDC006326. The sequence goes on from NZ_JBEXRC010000008.1 coordinate 111,670, forward strand.
GCCTGCTTGGCGTCGGTCATGGCGTTGATCTCGTCGATCCGCTTCATGGTGGCCTCGTCGCGGAACTGGCTGTAGTTGCCCTGGTTGCCCTTGTCCTTGATGGTGCGCCCGTCGAAGACGAAGGGGATCCAGGTCGAACCGGACGGGTAGTCGGGGCACCAGCCGGAGAGCGTCATGTCGGGGGTGGTGGACAGGTCGCCGATGACGTCGTAGTAGGCGCCCGGGTCGACGGTGTCGATGACCACCTCGACGCCCGCGCGGGCCAGGCCCTGCTGGATCGCCTCGGCCTTGCCCTTGTCGCCGGTGGAGACGGCCAGGGAGACCTTCAGGGTCTCCTTGCCCGCGGCCTTGAGGAGTTCCTTGGCCTTGGCGGGGTCGCCGGCCGGGGCGATCTTCAGGGTGTCGGCCTGCTTGCCGCCGGTGAGGGCCGGGGGCAGGTAGGCGGTGGCGACCTCGTTGAGGGCCGGCCCGCCGCCTGCGGTGACCACGGCCTCCTTGTCGACGGCGTACTGCATGGCCTCGCGGACCTTGGGGTCGTTGAAGGGGGCGCGGGAGTTGTTCAGGTGGAGCATCTCCGTGCAGCCCTGGGACTCGGCGAGCAGGCGGGACTTGACGTCGGGCTTGGGCAGCACCTTGGGGGCGCTCTCGGGGCGCATGTCGGCGTACTGGACGGCGGAGGCGTCGGCGCCCTCCCCGGCGATGATCCGGTCGTCGATCTGGCCGCCCTTGAGGCCCATCACCACGACGAACTTGTCGGGGTAGGCCTTTCTGACGGTGTCGGTCTTCGCGTCCCAGTGCTCGTTGCGGACGAGGACGAGCTTCTTGTCGCGGTCGTACGACTCGATCTTGTACGGGCCGGAGGAGAACGGGCGGGCGTCGTACTGGGTGCCCTTCTCCTGGGACTGCGGGACGGGCGCGAAGGTGGGGAGGGTGGCGGTGGCCGAGAACTCGGCGACGGGCCGCTTGAGTTCGAAGACGATCGTGCGGTCGTCGGGGGTCTTGACGGAGTCGAGGTGCTGCCCCTGCAGCGGGCCCTTGTACCCCTCGGTGCCCGCCAGGTACTGGGCGGCGTAGTCGGGGCCGCCGGTGAGGTCGGGGGCGAAGGAGCGCTCGACGTTGTACTTGATGTCCTGGGCCCTGATGGGCGAGCCGTCCTCGTACTTCACGCCCTCCTTGAGGGTGAACGTCCAGGTCTTGCCGCCGTTGGAGGAGGTGCCGAGGTCGGTGGCGAGGTCGGGGACGAGCTCGCTGCCGGCCTTGCCGGGCTCGGCCTTGAAGGTGACGAGGGTGCGGTAGAGGAGGCGGGTGCCGAAGTCCATCGTCGGCATGACCCAGTTGCGGGCGGGGTCGAGGTGGGCGAAGTCCTGGTTCGACAGGATCGTGAGGGTGCCGCCCTTGGCGGGGGTGCCGCCGAGGATCTTGCCGTCATTGGCTGCGGCGGGGTTGGAGGCACCGCCGCCCGCAGAGCCCTTCTTGGGGTCGGAGCAGCCCGAGGCGCCGAATGCGAGAGCCGCCACCAGAGCGGTGGCGAGGGCGAGTTGGGTGCGCTTGGTCATGGTCACTCCAGTGAAGGGCCGCGCTCTAGGATGTGACCGGTAACATAGTAATGTGAAATTGCACTGACAAGACTTCGGTGCCCCCGTTATCCAGCCGTGTCCAAATCAGCGCTGCTGCAAGCCCGTTCGCAACCGCTGTCTACGCTGTCGGACATGGCGCGCACACCCCTGCCGGAGCTCCCGCGGCTGCCCTCCCGATCCGGCGGTTCGGGCGGCCGCCTGCGCGCACCGCCCGCCGGACGACCTGCACGCCGCGCTGCTGGCCGCGGATCCGGACGAGAGGCTGCGGGCGGGGCTCGGGGCAAACCCCTCGCTGCCGGCGCGGCAACGGGACCTGCTCGCGCGGGATCGGGACCCCGACGTCCGCGGCCGGGTCTCTCCCGCGCGGACACGCCGCAGGAGCTGCGGGCCGAGATCCACGCCGGTCTGACGGCCGGGGCGGCGGCGGCCCAGCAGGAGCTGCGGGAGCGGATGCTGTCCGACGGGGACGCGCTCGTCCGGCTGTCCGCCCTGAGCCGGACCCCGGGCGTGGACCCGGCCACGGCCGAGGACCTGGAGCCGCGCCACCGGATGCTCAAGGTCCGTGACCGGCCTGCCGATCACGTCCGCTTCCCGCCCGGGACGCTGCGGCGGTTCGCCACCGACCCGGACGCCCGGATCCGGGTCCTCGCGCTGCGGGACCCTCAGTTGCCGCCGCAGCTGCTGGAGCGGCTCGCGGCGGACGAGGAGGTCTCCGTACGGCGGGATACGGCCGGCCATCCGCAGCTGCCGCAGGCGGTGTTGGTGCGGCTGCTGGGCAGCCGCAGGCGGTGTTGGTGCGGCTGCTGAGCGACGCGGACGCGCACGTCGTCGAGGCGGCGGCGCAGGCGCCCACCCTGCCCGTCGCCGTGATGCGGGCGGTCATCGACCACGCGGACACGGCCGGGGGTCCGCCGCCCGCGTGTGCCTGTGGCGGGGTCAGCTGACGGGCCGGGGCACCGTCTCCCGCGGGATGCGGTGGACCCGGCGGGCCTCCTCCAGGAGTTCGGCGCTGGTGGCGAGGGGGTTCGCCGGGCAGGGCCGGAAGGGGCCCGGCGGGGTGCGGAACCAGGCGAAGTGCGGGCTCAGGGCACCGGTGTCGGGGTGGCGGCGGGTGAAGTGGAGCACCCCGGCGTTGGCCACGGGTCCGGCGTGGCGGTAGTACTCCGTCCAGGTGGCGGGCGTATGGCCGGCCAGCAGGAACGCGAGGGCCTGGAGGGTGTCGGCGTGGCTGACGGCGACGGCGGTCCGGGCGGAACCGGCCAGCAGCGCGGCGAGCGGTACGCGGACGCGGTGGATCACATCGGAGAGCGATTCACCGCCGGGCGGGCCCCAGTGGACGGGGTGTTCCTCGCCGCGGGCGAGCTCGGCCCGCTGCCGCTCGGGGGTGAGGTGGTTCCACTCCCCCCATTCCCGTTCCCGCAGGCCGAGGTCGAGTTGCCAGGCGCTGCCCGGGAGGTCGAGGAGGGCGGCCGTCTCCACCGCGCGCGTCAGCGGGGACACGGCGCAGGCGAGCGGTCCCGCCGGGATCCGGTCGCGCAGCCAGGCACCCGTCGCGGCGGCCTGCTCCTCGCCCTTGGGGGTGAGCCGCCACTCCCACTGCGGCCGGGCGAAGACCCGGCGCGCGTACGCGCTGTCCCGCTCCTGGTAGGCGGCATTGCCCTCGCTCTCCCCGTGCCGCACCAGGAACACGTCTTCCACCGCGATCCCGAGTTCCCCCACACCGGCCTCCGAACTGGTCGTCGTGGACAGGAGTGTCCCAGCAGGGCGGCTTCCCCGACAGGGGATTCCCCCGATCGGGCTGGAGCGGTTGTTCGCCGGCATTGCCGCGCTGGAGCTGGTGATCCTCACCTTCGGCACCGAACGGGAGATCCGTGCGCACGTGGACCGCCACGAGGACGTGCGCGGAATGCTGCGCGCATCCGGCGTGGCAGGTCCGCGCGGCTAACCGAGACCGGAGCCGAGGCCTCCCGAGGGGCGGCCCACCGGTTCGTCGCGGCTCTGGGCCCACAGGGAGCGGACGTGGCCGAGGTGGCGGGTCATGCAGGCCTCGGCCGCCTCGGCGTCGCCGCTGATCATCAGGTCCAGCAGCTCGATGTGCTCCTCGGCCGAGGAGACCAGCTTCCCGGCCTCGTCCAGACCCGTCAGCCCGTACAGCCGGGACCGCTTGCGCAGGTCGCCGACCGTCTCGACGAGCCGGTCGTTGCCCGCGAGGCCGAGCAGGGAGAGGTGGAAGCGGCGGTCCGCCTCCAGGTAGCCGATGAGGTTGTGCTCGCGGGCGCTGGTGACGATCTCCTCCGCGATGGGGCGCAGCGCCTCCAGCTGTTCAGTGGTGGCCATCTTCGTGATCCGCCCGATGGTCGGCACCTCGATCATCGTGCGCAGTTCGGTGTACTGGTCCAGGTCGCGTTCACTGACCTCGGTGATCCGGAAGCCCTTGTTGCGGACCGGTTCCACCAGGCCCTCGCGCGCCAGGTCGAGCATCGCCTCGCGGACCGGGGTGGCCGAGACCCCGAGTTCGGCGGCCAGGCCGGGCGCGGAGTAGACGCTGCCGGGGCGCAGCTCGCCCGCTATCAGGGCTGCTCGGAGGGCGTGGCCGACCTGATCGCGGAGCCGTTCCTGGGCCTTGATGAGACTGTGCTGCTTCAGGTCACCCATTGCTCTTCCTCCGACACCCTTCACGCCACCGACGTGCAGAGGAACAGCGTACAATGTCACGTTTCGCTGTTCTCTCCCGCGGCGAGGTACATCGCCACCGCCACGGCGAGATCTTCCCAGGCCATGCCCACGCTCTTGAAGAGCTGTGGACAACTCGGCGTCCCGCCCACCGGCATACGGCCCGTCACCAGGTCGGCCAGGGTGCCGCTGATATGACCGGGCCCGACGGCACCCTCGGCCTCCGGGACCAGCAGGTCCCCCGCCTCGCGCAGGGCCGCCGCCCGCGACTCCACGTACACGGCCGCCCGTCGCACCAGGGCCGTGTCGGTCTCCCGCGCGTCCGGCTCGTGGGAGCCGACCGCGACGACCACCGCGCCGGGGTCCGCCAGCCGTCCGTCGAACAGCGGTTCACGAGCCGTCGTACAGCAGATCACCAGGTCCGCGCCCGCCACGTCCTGCGGGCTTCCGCTGCGGGCGGGAACCCCGAGGGCGCGGGCGTGCGCCACGAGCCCCTGGGCGCCGGCCGGGTTCCGGGCGACCACCACCGCCTCCGACAACTCCCGCACCGCCGCGGCGGCTTCGAGGTGGCCGTGGGCCTGGGGACCGGAGCCGAAGAGCACCAGCCGCACGGGCCGCCCCGCGGGGGCCAGGTGGCGCAGGGCCAGCGCCGAGACCGCCGGAGTGCGCAGCGCCGTGAGGGCCGCGCCGTCGAACAGGGCCAGCGGGCGCAGGGTCGGGCCGTCCAGCAGCAGGTAGGAGCCGGTGATCCGGGGCAGGCCGAGCGCCCGGTTGCCCGGCGCCACCCCCGCGACCTTCACCCCGGCGTACGCCCCCGACGCGGCCGGCATCAGCAGCAGCTCCCCGCCCGGCACGGCCAGGGCGCTGCGCGGCGGCTCCGCCTCCGGGTCCAGCCCGGCGAGCAGGGCGTCCGCCAGCGCGTCCGCCGCCGCGGCCGGGGTGAGCAGCCCGGCCATCCGCTCGGCCCCGAACTGGGGGATCACAGCAGGAACCCGGCGCCGAGGGCGTCCTGCGGGTCGAGCGTGAAGAGGTGCTCACCCGTGCGGTACGCCGCCCCGGTGACCTCCGTGACCAGGCCCCCGGCCGCCCCCGCGGCGTCCTGCGGGACCAGGCGGCCGGTGAAGACCGTGCCCGCCACCGACTCGTGCAGCAGGTCCTCGCCGGCGCCGAGCCGCCCGTCCTCCGCCAGCAGGGCGAGGCGGGCCGAGGTCCCCGAGCCGCAGGGCGAGCGGTCGATCTGCCCGTCGGCGAACACGGTGACATTGCGCTGGTGCGGCCCGAAAGGGGTGTCGGGCAGCTCCTCGTACAGGATCACCCCGTACACCCCCGAAAGCAGCGGTCCGCCCGGGTGCCAGGTCCCCGGGTGCGTGGCGAGCGCGGCCCGGATCTCCCGGCCGGCCCGGAGCAGGCCGGGCAGCGCGGCGCGGGAGACCTCCAGGCCCAGGTCGCGGGCGGCGACGGAGGCGTAACAGGCCCCGGCGTGGGCGATGTCCACCTCCGCCAGCCCGAGGGTGGTGGCGACCGGCACCTTGCGGGCGCCCACCCGGGCCGGGACGTTGCGGAAGGTGACCCCGGTGGTGCGGCCCCCGGACCGGTGCACGGTCGCGCCGACCCGGCCGGAGGGCACGTCGATCCTCACCCGGACGTCCCCGTCGGCGGGGGCGGCGACCCGGCCGGTGTCCACGGCCCAGGCGCCGAGCGCCATCGTGCCGTGGCCGCAGGCGGTGGAGTAGCCGTCCTTGTGCCAGAACAGCACGCCGAAGTGGGCCCCGTCGTCGTCCGGGGGCACGACGAACCCGCCGTACATCCCGGCGTGGCCGCGCGGCTCCTGCACGAGCAGGCGCCGTACGTCGTCCAGCGCACCCCGGCGCGGGGCCGTCCCCGAGCCCCCGGGGCCGATCGCGGTGGCGCAGCGCTCGGCGACGGTGTCGCCGGGCACGGGCGGCAGCCCTGCGGCGGCGGCGTCGACGATCCGGAAGGGTTCGCCGGCGGTGTGGTAGTCCTCGGTCCGCACGGTCGGCATCACAAGAGGAACCCTCCGGGGAAGGGGTCGGACGGGTCGAGGAAGTACTGGGCGGTCCCGGTGATCCAGGCCCGCCCGGTGACGGTGGGCACGACGGCGGGCCGGCCGCCCACGGTGGTGTCGCCCACCAGCCGGCCGGTGAACTCGGTCCCGATGAACGACTCGTTGACGAAGTCGGCGCCGAGGTCCAGCAGTCCGCGGGCGTGCAGCTGGGCCATGCGCGCGCTGGTCCCCGTACCGCAGGGCGAGCGGTCGAACCAGCCCGGGTGGATGGCCATGGCGTGCCGGGACCGGCGCGCGTCGGAGCCGGGGGCGGCGAGGTAGACGTGCTTGACGCCGGCGATGCCGGGGTTCTCGGGGTGGACGGGCCGGTCGCCGGATGCGTTGACCGCGTCCATCACGGCCAGGCCGGCGGCGAGCAGGTCGTCCTTGCGGGCGCGGTCGAAGGGGAGCCCGAGGGAGTCGAGTTCGACGAAGGCGTAGAAGTTCCCGCCGTAGGCGAGGTCATAGGTGACCGTGCCGTATCCGGGGACCTCGGCCTTCAGGTCGAGTCCGACGCAGAAGGAGGGGACGTTGGTGAAGGTGACGGCGGTGGCCGCACCGTCCTCGACGCGGACGTCGACGCTCACCAGCCCGGCCGGGGTGTCGAGACGGACGGTGGTGACCGGCTCGACGGCCTCCACCATGCCCGTCTCGACCAGGACGGTGGCGACCCCGATGGTCCCGTGCCCGCACATGGGCAGCAGGCCCGACACCTCGATGTAGAGCACCCCGAAGTCGGCGTCGGGCCGGGTGGGGGGCTGGAGGATGGCACCGCTCATCGCCGAGTGGCCCCGCGGCTCGTACATGAGCAGGGTGCGCAGGTGGTCCATGTGCTCGATAAAGTGGAGCCGCTTGTCGGCCATGGTGGCGCCGGGGATCACCCCGACGCCCCCGGTGATCACCCGGGTCGGCATGCCCTCGGTGTGCGAGTCCACCGCGTGGTAGATGTGGCGCGTACGCATGGGGTCCCCCGTCGGCTAGTTGAGGCCCTCGGCCAGGGCCTTCTCGGTCGCGGCGCGGACGGCCGCCTCGGTCTCCCCGGTGAGCGGGAAGCGCGGCGGACGGGTCGCTCCGCCGGGTCGTCCGGCCAGGTCCATGGAGAGCTTGATGGCCTGGACGAACTCGGTCTTGGAGTCCCAGCGCAGCAGGGAGTGCAGGGACTTGTAGAGGGGCAGCGCGGTGTCGAGGTCGCCGCTGACCGCGGCCCGGTAGAGGGTGGCGCAGGAGCGCGGCAGGGCGTTGGGGTAGCCGGCGATCCAGCCGACGGCCCCGGCCAGGGCCAGTTCGAGCAGGACGTCGTCGGCGCCGATCAGCAGGTCGAGGCCGGGGGCGAGCTCGGCGATCTCGTAGGCGCGGCGGACGTCCCCGCTGAACTCCTTGACGGCCACGATGGACCCGTCGCCGTGCAGGCGGGCGAGCAGGCCCGGGGTCAGGTCGACCTTGGTGTCGATGGGGTTGTTGTACGCGACGACGGGCAGCCCGGTGCGGGCGACCTCGGCGTAGTGGGCGCGTACGGTCGCCTCGTCGGCGCGGAAGGCGTTGGGGGGCAGCAGCAGGACGGACCCGGCGCCGGCCTCGGCGGCCTGGTCGGCCCAGCGGCGGGCCTCGGCGCTGCCGTAGGCCGCGACACCGGGCATCACGCGGGCGCCGTCGCCGGCCGCCTCGACGGCGGTGCGGACGACGCGGGCCCGCTCCTCGTCGGTGAGGGTCTGGTACTCCCCGAGGGAGCCGTTGGGGACCACGCCGTCACAGCCGTTCTCGATGAGCCAGGCGACGTGCTCGGCGTACGCGTCGTAGTCGACGCCGAGGTCATCGCGCAGCGGGAGTGCGGTGGCGACCATGATTCCGTGCCAGGGGCGGGTGCGGGGCAGGGCGGGCGCGGCGGTGTGCGCGTGGGTCATGAGAGCTCCCTAGAGTGATGTGTGACATTTTACTAGTGGGTGTGAGGGGACCACAAGGGTCCGGATCCGCCGGATCGGCCGGATCAGCCGTCGGCGGGCGGCAGTTCGGCCAGGTGGCGCAGCGGGACCGGGCAGGACAGGGGCCGCCGGTCGGCCGCGGGCTCGGCGCCGGCGAGGGCCGTGACCGCGGGACCGCACATGCGGCCCTGGCACCAGCCCATTCCGGCCCGGGTGAGGAGTTTGACCGTACGGGCGTCGCGGGCGCCGAGGCCGGCCGCGGCCTCGCGGATCCGGCCGGCCGGAACCTCCTCGCAGCGGCACACGTCGGTGTCGTCGCGCAGCCAGCCGGTCCATCCCGGGCCCGGGCGGTGGGCGGCGCCCATCGCGTCGGCGAAGCCGCGCAGCCGCGCGCGGCGCCTTCGCAGGGCGGCCGGCACGGGCGCACCGGCCACCGCCCGCGCCGCGATCTCCCCCTCGGCCAGGGCGAGTTGGGCGCCGCCGATGCCTCCGGTCTCACCGGCGGACCAGATGCCGGGCACGGAGGTCCGCTGCTGCTCGTCCACCTCCAGGGCGACGGTGCCGTCGGCGCAGGGGCGGGTGGCGCAGCCCAGACCGGTCGCGAGCTCCAGCTGCGGGACGAGCCCGTGGCCGACGGCGAGGGCGTCGCAGGGGATGCGGCGGGCCGTACCGGGGACCGGGCGCCAGTCCCGGTCGAGGCGGGCCACCGTGACGGCCTCCACCCGGTCGCGCCCGTGGGCCTCGATGACGGCGTGCCGGGCCAGGAGCCGGATGCCGTGGCGCAGCAGGGCGCTGCCGTGGACGGCCCCCTCGCCGAGCTTGCCGGGGTTGCGCAGCAGGGCGCCGGTGTGGGCGGCGTACCCGGTGTAGGCGGCGGCCTCGACCACGGCGGGGACCCGGGCCCCGGCCGCGGCGAGCGACCCGGCCACGGCGAGCAGCAGCGGCCCGCTCCCCGCGACGACGACCCGCCTGCCCGGCAGTACGAGCCCGCCCTTGAGCATGGCCTGCGCCCCTCCGGCCCCGACGACCCCGGGCAGGGTCCAGCCGGGGAAGGGGAGTTGCCGCTCGTAGGCCCCGGTGGCGAGGAGGACGGCGCGGGCGCGGACGGTGCGGGCCTGCTCCTGCGGGCCCGCGACCGCGTACAGGGCCCAGCGCCCCCGGCGGGCCGCCCCCTCGCCGCGGCCGGCGCCGCCCGCGGGCCCGCCTCCGCCTTCCCCCTCGTCCTCGACGCGGACCACGGTCCACACGTGGTGCCCCGGTCGGTACGTGATCCGGCCCGCCGCCTCGTGGGCCCGCAGGGCGGCTTCGCGGTCGGCGAAGGCGGCCCAGCCGTGGTGCAGGGCCTCGGGCCGGGCGGCGCCGAGGCCCGGGGCGGGATGGCGGTAGTACTGGCCGCCGGGGCGTTCGCCCGCGTCCAGCACCGTGACGCGCAGCCCGAGCCCGGCGGCGGTGACGGCGGCGGCGAGCCCGGCGGGCCCGGCTCCGACGACGGCGAGGTCGTAGACCGCTCGGTCAGACGGCGAGGTCGGCACGGCCGGTCCCTTCCTGGGTGGTGACGGTGTCCCCGGGGCGGGCGGGGACGAGGCAGGCGCGCTGGTTCGGGCGGCCGTTGACGGTGAGGAGGCAGTCGTGGCAGCTGCCGATGCCGCAGAACACCCCGCGGGGAGCGCCGCCGTCGCGGGTGGTCCGCCAGGCGAGGATCCCGGCGGCCCAGAGCACGGCCGCGATGCTCTGACCGGCCTGGGCGGTGAGCTCCCGGCCGTCGAAGCGGAGCACGTACGTGGCGGTCGGGGCTCCGCCGACGAGGCTGCGGGGGGTCTGGCTCATCGGCCGTTCTCCTTCGGCGTGGTGTGTGCTGCGGGCCGGGGCTGTGACGGCCGCTGGGCGGCGACCAGCCCGCCCCGCACGTACCGGCGCCGGCGGGCAGGATCCGGCCCGGTCGGCGTGTGAGGCGCGGCTCCGGGCAGAGCCCTGGGAACGGCGGAAGAGCGGGTGGGGGGACAGCCCCGCGCAGCCGATCGCCGGACCGGGCCGCGTCATCGGGCGGGCTCCGGGTCGGCGTCCGGGCCGAAGCGGTCCGGGCGGAACGCGTCCGGGGGCAGCGGGGGTTCGGCCCCGGTCAGGGCCGCGGCGATGAGCAGGCCCGTCGCCGGTGCCAGACCGATGCCCGCGCCCTCGTGACCGCAGGCGTGCAGCAGTCCCGGGGCCCTGGGGTCCGGGCCGATCGCCGGCAGGTGGTCCGGCAGGTACGGACGGAAGCCGTGGTAGGTGCGCAGCACCCGCACGTCCTCCAGGACCGGGAACAGGGCGGCCGCCTGGACGGCGAGGCGCCGCAGCGCCTCCAGCGACAGGGAGCGGTCGAAGCCGACGCGCTCCCGGGTCGCCCCGATGAGCACGGGCCCCGCCGGCGTGCCCTCGACCACGGCCGAGGACTGCAGGGCCGCGGATCCGCTCGCGACGTCCGCGATGTAGTCGGCGGCATAGACCTTGTGCCGGACCACCCGCGGCAGCGGCTCCGTCACCAGGACGAACCCGCGCCGCGGCAGCACCGGCAGGCTCACCCCGGCCAGTTCCGCGACGCGGCCGCCCCAGGTGCCGGCCGCGTTGACCACCGCGGGGGCGAGGAGCTCCCCCCTGCGGGTGCGGACCCCTCGGACCACGCCGGGCCCGCCGGCTCCCCGGGGCTCTGTGAGGATGCCGGTCACCTCCTCGCCGAGGTGCAGCTGCGCCCCCGACGCGGCCAGCAGCCGCGCCGCCGCCTGGGCCGGCTGGACCTGGGCGTCCTGCGGGTAGTGGAACCCGCCCGCATGGCCCGGGGCCAGGTGGGGTTCCAGCTCGCGCAGGTCGCCGGGGCTCGCCTCCACGGCGTCGACCCCGGCCGCGCGCTGTCCTTCCGCGAAGGTGCGCAGCGCCTTGAGCGTGGTCTCGTCCGGCGCGACGACCAGCCCGCCCTTGGCCTCGTACTCGACCTCGGGCGGCAGGAGCGCGGAGAGTTCGCGCCACAGGCCGGCCGACAGCAGGGCGAGGTCGAGCTCCGGTCCGGCCTCCTTGTCGGAGACGAGGAGGTTGCCCTCCCCGGCGCCCGTCGTGCCGCCCGCGACGGGACCGCGGTCGACGACGGCCACGGAGAGTCCGGAGCGGGCGGCGTAGTACGCGCATGCGGCTCCGACGACGCCGGCGCCGATGATCACGACGTCCAGGGGATGTCTCTTGGGCACGACAGTAATATGTCACATTCTTTTAGAGGTGCCTAGTGGTGTCGAGGCGCCCGGAGTGTGGTTCCCGGCGCCGGCCCGGCCCGGTGGGGAGACCGGGGCCGGGCCGGGGCGGCCGGGTGCTCAACTGCGCAGCGGGCCTTCGCAGCTGTAGGAGGAGGTCCCCGCCGTGTGGGTGCTCCAGATCTCCACCGGGCCGAAGGAGCAGTTCATGTCGGCCAGGTTGTTGGAGGCGGCGCCCGCCCGGTCGAGGAGGAAGTAGTCCACCGTCTCGGACATGTCCTTGAAGTTCTGGTCGTCACTGCGCCAGTTCTTCAGGTTCGCGGTGATCCGGCCGGTACAGGTGAACCGGCGCTTGCCCGGGTCCCCGTTCTCGACGCAGTCCGGCGTGTTGTAGGTGGCCGTCGCGAAGGAGGACTTGACGTTCGCCAGCGCGGAGTCGCGCAGCTGGTCGTTGGCCGTGAAGGTGGTGTTCGGCACGTAGAGCTGGTCCACCTTGGCGATCTGCTTGTCCAGGAAGCGGTCGTAGTCGCGCTGGAGGTAGGTGTCGGCGCCCATCCGGTGGCGCCAGGAGTCGTAGGCCTGGACGTCGTTGGCGCGCAGGTGGGTGTACATCTCGCGCAGCAGCGAGGGCTTCTCGGTCCACAGGAACTCGAAGAAGGTGCCGGCGTAGTTGTAGAAGCGGAAGCCGTCGCCGTCGTAGGTGGCGTTCAGCAGCTGCTCCACCGTCATCCGGGGGCCGCCGCCCGCCGTGTCGCTGATGATGCCCTTGACCAGGGACTTGCGCACGGCGATGCCGTTGTCGCGGGTGGCGCCGTCGAAGAACTCGGCGGTGCCCTCGTCCATGGCGGTGGTCCGGTCGCCCTCGTACCAGGGCCCCTCGCCGAAGAAGCCGGGGACGGCGAACCGCCCGTTGAGGTAGTGCGTGTACTCGTGGCGGAAGAGCTCTTCGAGGGTGAGGGAGGAGTCCTGGGGGACGCGCCGCTGGTAGGTGTAGAAGGTGGCGCCGTTCTCGATGTACATGCCGCCGTTGTTGGTGCCGTAGCCGTACAGCATCGTCTGGTAGGTCACGTAATCGGCGCGCGAGGCGTACAGCACGATGTTCAGCGAGGTGTTGGGGTCCCCGGCCAGCGGCTGGTCGGTGCCCAGCACGCGGTGGAACTGCGTCTTGACCTGCTTGCTCGCGTAGTACAGCTGGTCGACGGTGGCCCGGTCGAGGGCGGTGCGGACCTTGATGGCGCCGTTGTCGTAGGTGTAGATGTTCGGGAAGAGCACCTTTTCGATGTCCTCCTTGCACACCCCGTACGGCTTGCACGCCTCGAAGGTGTTCAGCCAGGAGACGATCTTGGCCCACTGCTCGCTGCCGTTGCCCCAGCCCGTCTTGACCGGTTCGAGCAGGGCACCGAGGTCGGCGACGACCTGGCTCTGCAGGCCCTCGATCTGGCCGAAGCGGCCGTATTCGCCCAGTGCGTCGCGGGCCACCCAGTCGTTGGCGGTGCCCTTGAGGTGGGTGTAGCCCGCGAAGGCCTTGAAGGCGGCCCGGTAGGAGGCGTCGGCCTTGGCCGCGGCCTGGAAGGCGGAGTCGTCGTTGCCCGGGTACACGCCGAGGTAGTTGACCACGAGGGCGGCGAGGGCGGCTCCGCCCCAGTTCGCGTCCCGGTGGGTCGCCGTGTGCGACGCGTCCATGGTGGCCAGGACCTTCCGGACCAGGCCGAGCTGGCTCTGGCGCATGCCGGGGCCGGTCGCGTAGAGGGCCTCGCGCAGGGTGCGGGCGTTGGTGGCGGTGGCGTCGAAGGTGCGGGCCGCGTTGCCGAAGTCGGTGACGGCCTTGCTCATGGCACCGACGGTCGCGGCGTCGGTGAGGTCGATCTCGGAGCGCGAGAAGTCGTGGTAGACCGCGGCGTGCAAGTAGGTGAACAGCTCCTCCAGGTGGGAGGAGTTCTTCCCGTCGTGGGCGGCGGCCAGGGCGGATATCCGGCGGGACACGGCCTGCACGTGCGCGTCCGACATGACGGGGGCCAGGCGGGCGTCCCACGTCCAGATCAGTCCGCGCAGACAGACGTCGGCGGTGACCGCCTGGTCGGCGAGGAAGTCGGCGAACTGCTCCGGGGTGAGCGCGGTGATCCCGTCGAGGGTGCAGGGGACGCCGGCGGCGGTCCTCCCGGCGGGCGCGGCGGCGAGCGCCCGGTTCTTCTCGGTGCGCTCGCTGCTCGCGGCGGCGGGCGTGGCGGCTCCGGGGACGCGGCCGTCGACGGCCAGCCCGCCGGGGGTCCGGGCGCTCGCCGGGGCGGCCTCCTGGGGCGAGGCCAGGCGGTCGACCTCGTCGAAGGGGTTCGCTCCCGCGGCGCCCCGGGCGAAGGCGGCGGGGGCGGAGGCGGGGGCGGCGGGACCCCGCTCGGCGGCCTGGGTCACGGCCTGTCCTGCGGTGGCGAGGAGGGTGACCGCCACGGCGGCGGAGAGGAGGGACGTACGCACAGCTCTGTGCTGGGACACCAAGGACTCCTGAAGGGAGGGGAGGTGGGGGAATGGTGCGCGAGGTGGTGCGTGAACTGCGGTGCTTTGCACGGCGTTTGACGGGGATTAACGTGCCGCGGTGTGAGCTGTAACATAGTAATGTGAAATTGCACTGACAAGACCTGTGCGCCCACCAGTTCGCGTCTTCTTGAGGGAGCCCTTGTGTCCGACGCCTCTCCCCGCCTCAACATCGGCAGCCACGACCTGCCGGTATCACCCGAGTTGTCCCGCTTCATGGCAGGTGACTGGGCCCCCTCGCCGCTGCCCGACTCCACGCGGGTGGCGGCGTACGCGGTGACCCCGGCCCGGCGCGAGCGGCTCTCGGCGCGCTTCCCCGGCGAGCGGCTGATCATCCCCGCCGGGGAGCTCAAGGTGCGCTCCAACGACTGCGACCACCGCTTCCGGCCGCACAGCGCGTACGCCTGGCTGACCGGGCTGACGGGCGAGGACCAGGTGGGCCACGTCCTGGTACTGGAGCCCTCGGGCCCGCACGGCCACGAGGCCGTGCTCCACCTGCGCCCCCGCTCCCCGCGCGCCGACGGGAACGAGGAGTTCTTCCGGGACCGGCGCTACGGGGAGTTCTGGGTGGGCCGGCGCCCCGACCTGGCGGAGGCCGAGCGGCTGACGGGCCTGCGCTGCGCGCACCTGGACACCCTCGGCGACCCGGCCGGCCGCAACGCCTCGACGGACGCCGAGCTGGCCACCGCGCTCGCGGAGCTGCGCCTGGTGAAGGACGCCTGGGAGGTCGGGCAGCTCCAGCTCGCCGTCGACCACACGGCCGCCGGTTTCGAGGACGTCGTACGGGCGCTGCCGCGCGCCCTGGCGCACCCGCGCGGTGAGCGGTGGATCGAAGGGGTCTTCGGGCTGCGCGCCCGGGCGGAGGGGAACGGGACGGGGTACGACACCATCGCCGCGTCGGGCGCCCACGCGTGCGTCCTGCACTGGATCCGCAACGACGGCCGGCTCGACCGCGACGACCTGCTGCTGCTGGACGCGGGCGTGGAGACGGACACCCTCTACACGGCGGACATCACCCGCACCCTGCCGCTGTCCGGGCGCTTCTCCCCCGTGCAGCGGCAGGTGTACGAGCTGGTACTGGCCGCCCAGGAGGCCGGCATGGCGGCGCTGCGGCCGGGCGCCAGCTTCCGGGACTTCCACCGGGCCGGCATGCAGGTGATCGCCGAGGGCTTGGCGGAATGGGGCGTGCTGAAGGACGCGCGGGGCGATCTGCACCGGCGCTACACGCTGTGCAGCAGTGGACACATGCTGGGGCTCGACGTCCACGACTGCGCGAAGGCACGGGCCGAGACGTACCTGGACGGGGTGCTGGAGGAGGGCCAGGTCCTCACCGTCGAGCCGGGGCTCTACCTCCAGCCCGACGACGAGACCCTGCCGGCGGAGCTGCGCGGCATCGGCGTCCGCATCGAGGACGACCTCGTCATCACGGCGACGGGCGCCCGACTGATGTCGGGCGCCCTGCCGCGCACGGTGGCCGGAATCGAGGAGTGGATGGGGTCCCTGCTGGACGGCTGAACGCACGGGACCGCCCGGGCCGCCGGACGCCGGCGGCCGGGGGCCCGCTCAGCCGGGGCCGCCGCTAGGGACGGCCCGCCCAGGTGTTGTTCCAGTTGCCGTTCCAGTTGTCGTTCCAGCGGCCGCCGTCGCCGCCGCGGCCGTTCCAGTCGTCGTTCCAGCGGCCGCCGTCGCCGCCGCGGCCGTTCCAGTCGTCGTTCCAGAAGTCGTGGCCGTGGCGCCAGTCGGCGTTGTTCCAGTGCCGGTTCCAGTGGTCGCCGCCACGGTCGCCGCGCCACGCGTCCACGTCGTCCCAGCACCAGCTGGGACGGTCGTGCCGCCAGCGCCAGGGGTCGCAGCAGTTGCGCCACCAGTCGTGGCCGTGCCGCCAGTCGTCGGAGCACCACCGGTTGTTCTGCGGGACGGTCTGGGGTGCGGACGAGGCGAGGGCCGAGCCGACGGGCATCAGGCCGAGCGTGGCGCCGGCGGCCCCGGCGACAGCTGCCGCAAAGATCCTACGGCGCATGATCATGCACCTCCGAGAATGACGAGGAGGTATCAAAAGGGGCATTTCCACCCTCCCTCTCCCTCGCCGTCGCTGTCAAAGGCGAATCCGTCGCCCCCGGCCCCACCGCTAGTCCAGGACGGCAATACCGTCCAGTTCGACCAACGCCGGCTCGTCCCACAGCCGGACCACGCCGACCACCGCCATGGCGGGGTAGTCCCGTCCTGCCAATCGGCGCCAGATCCGGCCCAGTTCCCGGGCCTGGGTGCGGTACGCGTCCACGTCGACCGCGTAGACGGTCACCCGGGCCAGGTCCGCCGGGGTGCCGCCGGCCGCGGCGAGCGCCGTCAGCAGGTTGGACAGGGCCCGCTCGAACTGCTCGGGCAGGGTGTCCCCGACCACCTTGCCCGAGGCGTCGAGCGCGGTCTGGCCCGCCAGCAGGACCAGCCGGGAGCCGCTCGCGGCGACCGCATGGGAGAACCCGGCCGGCGGGGAGAGCTCCGCGGGGTTCAGGCGTTCCAGGCTCACCGGTAGAGCTCCTTCGCGATGATCGTGCGCTGGACCTCGCTCGCCCCCTCGTAGATCCGGGGCGCCCGCACTTCGCGGTAGAGGTGCTCCAGCAGGTGGCCCCGCTGGAGGGCCACCGCGCCGTGCAGCTGGACCGCGTGGTCCACCACGTACTGGGCCGTCTCCGTCGCGAGCAGTTTCGCCATCGCCGAGCGGCGCGGCACGTCCGGGGCCCCGGCGTCGTAGGCGCCCGCCGCCGCGTAGACCAGGAGCCGGGCCGCCTCGGTCCGGGTGGCCATCTCGGCCACCCGGTGCCCCACCGCCTGGAGGTCGCCCAGGACCCCGCCGAAGGCGGGCCGCACCGCCGTGTACGCCAGCGTGGCGTCGAGCGCGGCCCGGGCCATGCCGACGGCGAAGGCGCCCACACTCGGCCGGAACAGGTTCAGGGTGTCCATGGCGACGCGGAAACCGCCCCCGCGCTCGCCGAGCAGGTCCTCCGGGCGGACCGGCACCCCGTCGAAGGACAGCCGGCCGATCGGGTGCGGGGAGAGCATGTCCAGGGGCTCGCCCGACAGGCCCGGCCGGTCGGCGGGAACCAGGAACGCGCTGACCCCCTTGGCGCCCGCGCCCTCCCCGGTGCGGGCGAAGACGGTGTAGAAGTCGGCCTCCGGGGCGTTGGAGATCCAGCACTTCTCGCCGCTGAGCCGCCAGCCCCCGCCGCGGCCGGCTTCCGGCACCGCCGCCAGGGCCAGCGCCGCCGCGTCCGAGCCCGCCCCCGGCTCGCTCAGCGCGAAGGCCGCCACGGCGCGGCCGGCCCGTACCCGCGCCAGCCAGCGCTCGCGCTGCTGCTCCGTGCCCGCGCGCAGCACCGGGTAGGCACCCAGACCCTGGAGGGCGAGCGCCGTCTCCGCCTCCGTACAGCCATAAGCGAGGGATTCGCGCAGCAGGCACAGCTCCAGGGCCCCGGCGGTGAAGACCCGCTCCAGCAGGCCCAGCTCGCCCAGCGCGGCGAGCAGCGGCCGGTTGACCCGGCCCGGCCGGCCCCGGTCGGCGAGGGGCCGCAGCCGCTCGGCCGCCAGGGTGCGCAGGTGCGCGCACCACTTCTCTTGTTCCGCTCCGAGCGCGAATCCGGTCATCCGAACATCCCCGCTTCTATCGCGTCCTGTTGACTGCCGTCACCATCACGATACGCTCGTGGGTGCTGCCGTACGGCCGGCTCCACCCACTTCGGTCCCCCGCAGCCGGGGGCCGCTGCCGTTGCGAGGGGGCGACCCGCCTTGGAGCTCAAGCCTTCCGCCCACGCCGACACCTTTGCCCGCGACCACCTGCCGCCGCCGCACGCCTGGCCGCAGCTCCTCTTCGAGCTCCCCGAGCTGGCCTATCCGGACCGGCTCAACTGCGGGGCGGAGCTGCTCGACGCCACCATCGACCGCTTCGGAGCGGACCGCCCGGCCTTCCGCAGCGGCGCGGGCGAGGTGTGGTCGTACGGGGAGCTGCGCGAGCGGGTGGACCGGCTCGCGCACGTGCTCACCGCCGACCTCGGGGTGGTCCCCGGCAACCGGGTGCTGCTGCGCGGCCCCACCGGCCCCTGGCTGGCGGCCTGCTGGCTGGCGGTGATGAAGGCGGGCGCGGTGGCCGTCACCGTGCTGGCCCAGCAGCGGGCTCACGAACTGGCCACGGTGTGCCGGATGGCCCGGGTCGGGCACGCGCTGTGCCATACGGGCGCGCTCGACGACCTGGTCAAGGCCGAGGTGCCGGGTCTGCGGATCACCCCCTACGGCGGGCCGGGGCCGGACGACCTGCTGCGGCTGGCCGAACGGCATCCCCTGCCCTTCCCGGCCGTGCGGACCTCCGCCGACGACGTGGCCCTGATCGCCTTCACCTCGGGCACCACCGGCCGCCCCAAGGGCTGCATGCACTTCCACCGCGACCTGCTGTCGGTCGCCGACACCTTCAGCCGCAGCGTGCTGCGCCCCCGTCCCGACGACGTCTTCGCGGGCAGCCCGCCGCTCGGTTTCACCTTCGGCCTCGGCGGCCTGGTCGTCTTCCCGCTGCGCGCGGGCGCCTGCGCGGTGCTGCTGGAGCAGGCCGGCCCGCGGCAGCTGCTGCCCGCGCTGGGCGAGCACCGGGTCACCGTGCTGTTCACCGCGCCGACCGCGTACCGGGCGATGCTGGACGACCTCGGGCCGTACGACGTGGGCGCCCACGACCTGTCGGCCCTGCGTCGCTGCGTCTCGGCCGGCGAGAACCTCCCGGAGGCCACCTGGCAGGCCTGGTACCGGCGCACCGGACTGCGGATCATCAACGGCATCGGGGCGACCGAGCTGCTGCACATCTTCATCTCGGCCGCCGACGAGGACATCCGCCCCGGCACCACCGGCCGGGTGGTCCCCGGATGGCAGGCCCGGGTGGTGGACGACCGCGGCCGCCCCGTCCCCGACAACCAGCCGGGCCTGCTCGCCGTGCGCGGACCGGTGGGCTGCCGCTACCTGGCCGACCCGCGGCAGGCGGAGTACGTACGGGACGGCTGGAACCTGACCGGGGACACCTACGTACGGGATCCCGAGGGCTACTTCCGGTACGTCTCCCGCGCGGACGACATGATCGTCTCGGCGGGGTACAACATCGCGGGCCCGGAGGTCGAGGAAGCCCTGCTGCGCCACCCCGACGTGGCGGAGGCCGCGGTGGTGGGCCGCCCGGACGAGCGACGCGGGCAGATCGTCGTGGCCTACACCGTCCCGCGGGCGGGCGCCACCCTGACGGAGGAGGCCCTGCGCACCTTCATGCGGGCGGAACTCGCCCCGCACAAATGCCCGCGGTCCTTCGTTTTCCTGCCCTCGCTCCCCCGGACGGCCACGGGGAAACTGCAGCGCTTCCGGCTGCGCGATCTACAGTGAACCCGTGGCCGAGCTGCACACCCCGCGATCACTGATCGTCACGTTCTACGGAGCCTACGGGCGGGCCTTCGACGGGCCGGTACCGGTGGCGGCCCTGGTGCGCCTGCTGGGCGCGGCCGGTGTGGACGCCCCGTCGGTCCGGTCCTCGGTGTCCCGGCTGAAGCGGCGCGGCTTCCTGCTGCCCGCCCACACCCGGGACGGCTCGGCGGGGTACGAGCTCTCCGCGGAGGCCCGGCAGCTGCTGGACGACGGCGACCGGCGGATCTACGGGCCGGCGCAGCCTTCCGGTGAGTGGCTGCTCGCCGTGTTCTCCGTCCCGGAGCAGGAGCGCCACAAGCGGCACCTGCTGCGCTCCCGCCTGGCCCGGCTCGGCTTCGGCGCGGTGGCGCCGGGCGTGTGGGTCGCCCCGGCCCACCTGTACGAGGAGACCGGCCACACCCTGGACCGGCTGCACCTGACCCCGTACGTGGAGCTGTTCCGGGGCGCCCACCTGGGCTTCGCCGCCACGGCCGAGGCGGTGGCCCGCTGGTGGGACCTGGCCTCCCTGGCCAAGCAGCACGAGGAGTTTCTCGACCAGCACGAGCCGGTGCTGCGCGGCCTGCAGACCGGGCCCGGGCCCACCCCGGAGGAGGCCTACCGCGCCTACCTGCTCGCCCTGGACAGCTGGCGCCGCCTCCCGTACGCGGACCCTGGACTGCCGCGTGACCTGCTGCCCGCGGACTGGCCGGGCGACCGCGCGGCGGCGGTCTTCACCGAACTGCACACCCGCCTGCGCGACCTCGGCGCGGGCTTCGTGGAACCGTAGCGGCGGCTGCCGCGTCCGGCGGCCCTCGTAAAACGGTGTGCGCGGCGGGCCTGCCCCGCGCCACCATGGGCCATGACATGGACCTTCACTCCTGATCTGGCGGCCTATCTGGCGGCGGCCGGCCCGGCCGTGGCCGCGGAGCCGGTGGTCAACACGGTGCTGCTCACCGTGACGGACGCGCTCAGGCGGCGCGGCCCGAACGCCTTCGGCCCGGACGCGCCCTTCTTCGGCTGGTGGACCGGCGCCGACGGCGCGGTCGCCGGAGGGCTCCTGTGCACCCCGCCGCACCCGGTGCTCGTCGGCGCACTGCCCGCGCGGGCGGTGCGGGAGCTGGGGGCCGCCCTCGCCGACGAGCCGCTGCTGGCCTGCGTCGCCGGGTTCAACGCCCGCCGCCCGGACGCCGAGGCCCTGGCGCGGGCCTGGGGCAGGCCCACCGAGATCGCCGAGGAGACCCGGCTGTACCGGCTTGCGGACCTGGTCGCACCACGACCGGCCCCGCCCGGCCGGTCCCGGCTCGCCGCCGAGGGCGACCTTCCGCTGCTGCTGGAGTGGCTGGAGGCCTTCAAGCGGGAGGCCTCCGTCCCCGGCGCCGCCTCCGAGGCCGCCCTGCGCGACCGCCTCTCGTACGGCGGCATGCTGCTGTGGGAGCACGCCGGCCGGCCCGTGTCGATGGCCGGGTTCAGCCGCCCGATCGGCTCGGTCTCGCGCATCGGCCCCGTCTACACCCCGCCCGCGGCCCGCCGCCGCGGGTACGCCGCCGGGGTCACGCACGCGGTGAGCACGGCGGCGTACGCGGCCGGCGCCTCGGAGGTGCTGCTCTTCACCGACCTGGCCAACCCGACCAGCAACGGCGTCTACCTGCGCCTCGGCTACACCCCCGTCGAGGACCGCGCCGAGGTGGTCGCCGCCTGAGCGCCCCGCGCGCCCCGCTTCAGCCGCGGCCCGTGGGCGGTCTGCGGCTGCCCGCCCGGTAGGGGGCGGGCCAGGGGGCGGCCGGGCCCTCGTAGGACTGGTCGGCGGCCGCGTGCAGGGTCCAGTGCGGGTCGTACAGGTGCGGGCGGCCGACCGCGCAGAGGTCGGCGCGGCCCGCCAGCAGCAGCGAGTTCACGTCGTCCCAGGAGGAGATCGCGCCGACCGCGATGACGGGGACGCCGAGCGCGTTGCGGATCCGGTCCGCGTACGGGGTCTGGTACGAGCGGCCGTACTCCGGCCGCTCGTCGGCGACGACCTGGCCGGTGGAGACGTCGATGGCGTCGGCGCCGTGGGCGGCGAAGGCGGCGGCGATGTCCACCGCGTCCTGCGGTGTGGTGCCGCCCGGCGCCCAGTCGGACGCCGACAGGCGGACCGTCATGGGCCGGTCCTCGGGCCAGACGGCCCGCACGGCGTCGAAGACCTCCAGCGGGAAGCGGAGCCGGTTCTCCAGGGCCCCTCCGTACGCATCGGTGCGGCGGTTGGTCAGCGGGGACAGGAACCCGGACAGCAGGTAGCCGTGCGCGCAGTGCAGTTCCAGCAGGTCGAAGCCGCAGTCCGCGGCCCTTCGGGCGGCCGCCGCGAACTCGGAGCGGATCTGCACCAGATCGGCCCCGGTCAGCGCGCGCGGAACCGCCGAGACGCCGGGCCGGTACGGCAGCGCTGAGGCCGCGACCACCGGCCAGTTGCCCTCGGGGAGCGGATCGTCCATGCCCTCCCACATCAGGCGGGTCGAGCCCTTGCGGCCCGCATGCCCGAGCTGGACGCCGAGCGCCGTACCGGGGGCGCTGGTGTGCACGAAGTCGGCGATCCGCCTCCACGCGGCGGCCTGCTCGGCCGTGTAGAGGCCGGTGCAGCCGGGGGTGATGCGGCCCTGCGCGGACACGCAGACCATCTCCGTCATCACCAGCCCGGCGCCGCCGAGGGCGCGGGCGCCCAGGTGTACCAGGTGGAAGTCGCCCGGGGTGCCGTTCCCGTCGCAGGCCGAGTACATGTCCATCGGGGAGACCACCACGCGGTTGCGCAGGGTCAGCCCGCGCAGCCGGAACGGGGTGAACATGGGCGGGGTGGCCGGGTCGGGGCAGCCGAAGTCCCGTTCGACGGCCCGGGTGAACCGCTCGTCGCGCATCCGCAGGTTGTCGTGGGTGACCCGGCGGCTGCGGGTGAGCAGGTTGAAGGCGAACTGCCGGGCGGGCTGGCCGAGGTAGCCGGCGATCTCCTCGAACCAGCGCATGCTGGCGGCCGCCGCCCGCTGGGTGGAGGCCACCGCCGGCCGCCGGGCGGCCTCGTAGGCGGCCAGGGCCGCCGGGATGTCGGGCGTGCCGCGGCCCGCTGCGGCGGCGGCCGTTTCGGCGCCGACCGCCTCGGCGAGCGCGAGGGCGTCCTCCACCGCCAGTTTGGTGCCGGAGCCGATGGAGAAGTGCGCGGTGTGCGCCGCGTCGCCCAGCAGGGCGGTGTTGCCGTGGGACCACCGCTCGTTGACGACGGTGCGGAACCGCGTCCACGTCGAGCGGTTGCCGTGCAGCGGCCGCCCCCGCAGGGCCTCGCCGAAGATCTTGGCGCAGCGGGCGGCGGACTCCGCCTCGTCGCACAGGTCGAGGCCGGCGGCCCGCCACACCTCCTCGCGCATCTCCACGATCACGGTGGAGGCGTCCGCCGCGTAGGGGTAGGCGTGCAGTTGCATGGCGCCGTGCTCGGTCTCGGCGATCTCGAAGCGGAACGCCTCGAAGGCGAAATCGGCGGCCAGCCAGATGTAGCGGCAGCGGCCGCCGGTCACGGTGGGCCGGAAGTGGGCGGCCCCGTCCTCCCGGGTCGCGCTGTGCACCCCGTCCGCGGCCACCACCAGGTCGTACGCGGCCGCCAACGCCCGGGCGGGCGGCGCCGGGGTGCGGAAGCGGAGGACGACGCCGAGGCCGGCGCAGCGTTCGTGCAGGATCTCCAGCAGCCGACGGCGCCCGAGCGCGGCGAAGCCGTGGCCGCCGGAGGTCAGCATCCGGCCGCGGTGGACGATCTCGATGTCCTCCCAGCGCACGAACTCGGCGCTGAGCGCGGCGTACACCTCGGCGTCCGCGCGTTCGATGCCGCCCAGGGTCTCGTCGGAGAGCACCACCCCGAAGCCGAAGGTGTCCTCGGGCGCGCCGCGCTCCCAGACCTCCACCGTGTGGCCCTGCCGGGCCAGCAGCGCTGCGGCGTACAGCCCCCCGGGCCCCCCGCCGACCACCGCGACCCTCACCATGGGGCTACCTGCCCTTCCACTCCGGGGGCCGCTTCGCGGTGAATGCGGCGTGGAATTCCGCGTAGTCCTGGCCGTTCATCAGCAGGGCCTGGGTGCTCGCGTCCAGCTCGACCGAGGCGGCGAGCGGCATGTCGAGTTCGGCGGTCAGCAGCGCCTTGGTCTGGGCGTACGCGAGGGCGGGCCCGGCGGCCAGGTGGGCGGCCAGTTCGGCCGCCCGTACGTCGGCCTTGCCCTCGTCGGTGAGCTCGCTGAGCAGGCCGATCCTTTCGGCCTCGGGGGCGCGTACGGGTTCGCCGAGCATCAGCAGCCGGGTGGCGTGCCCGAGGCCGACGACCCGGGGCAGCAGGTAGGCGGCGCCCATGTCCCCGCCGGAGAGCCCGACGCGGGTGAAGAGGAAGGCGAAGCGGGCGCTGGGGTCGGCGATGCGGAAGTCGGCGGCCAGGGCGAGGACGGCCCCGGCCCCGGCCGCGACCCCGTGGACGGCGGCGATCACCGGGAAGGGGCACTCGCGCACGGCGCGCACCACCTGGCCGGTCATCCGGTTGAAGTCGAGGAGCTGGGCGGTGTCCATGGCGAGGGTGGCGCCGATGATCTCGTCGACGTCCCCGCCGGAGCAGAAGCCGCGCCCCTCGCCGCCGAGGACGAGGGCGCGCACGGAGCGTTCCCGGGAGAGTTCGGCGAGCAGGTCGCGCAGGTCGGCGTAGGCGCCGAAAGTGAGCGCGTTCAGCTTCTCGGGGCGGTCGAGGGTGACGGTGGCCACGCCGTCCTGCCGGGTCACCCGCAGGTGGCGCCACCGTTCGGTCGCTGGAGTGGAACCGGTGAAGGGGCTCACACACCAGACGGTATCACTGCATCGTGACTACCGTCACAGAAACGCGACACAGGAGGGGCGGCGCCACCCGTCCGGCCGCCCGCATGACTATGCGGCCGAGGGGGCGGGGCCGGCGAGCGTGGCCACGAGGACGGCCTTGATGGTGTGCAGCCGGTTCTCGGCCTCATCGAAGACCACGGAGTGCGCGGACTCGAACACCTCGTCCGTCACCTCCAGCGAGTCCAGGCCGTGCCGCTCGTGGATCTCGCGGCCGACGGCGGTGCCCAGGTCGTGGAAGGCCGGCAGGCAGTGCAGGAACTTCACGTCCGGGTTGCCGGTGGCGCGCAGCACGTCCATGGTGACCGCGTACGGGGCCAGGGCCGCGATCCGCTCGTCCCAGACCTCCTTGGGCTCGCCCATGGAGACCCACACGTCGGTGGCGACGAAGTCGGCCTGCGCCACCCCTTCGGCGACCTCCTCGGTGAGCGTGATCCGGGCACCGCTCGCGGCGGCGAGCCGGCGGGCCTCGGCGACCACGGGCTCGGCCGGCCAGTAGGCCCGCGGCGCCACGATCCGTACGTCCATGCCGAGCAGGGCGCCGGTCACGAGGTAGGAGTTGCCCATGTTGAAGCGGGCGTCACCGAGGTAGGCGAAGGCGATCCGGTCCAGCGGCTTGGCGCAGTGCTCGGTCATGGTGAGCACGTCGGCCAGCATCTGGGTGGGATGCCAGTCGTCGGTGAGGCCGTTGAAGACGGGCACGCCGGAGTGCTCGGCGAGTGCCTCGACGGCCTCCTGGCTGTCCCCGCGGTACTCGATCCCGTCGAACATCCGGCCCAGCACGCGGGCGGTGTCCTTGACCGACTCCTTGTGGCCCATCTGGGAGCCGGACGGGTCGAGGTAGGTGGTGTGCGCCCCCTGGTCCGCCGCGGCGACCTCGAAGGCGCACCGCGTGCGCGTCGAGGTCTTCTCGAAGATCAGCGCGATGTTCCTGCCCCGGAGGCGCCGCTGCTCCGTCCCTGCCTTCTTGGCCGCCTTGAGCTCGGCGGCCAGCTCGACCAGGCCGCGGAACTCGGCGGCGGTGAAGTCGAGCTCCTTGAGGAAACTGCGGCCGGCGAGGGCGGGGGCCATGGGGACACTCCAGGGTCGTACTGACAGGCGAGAATGGAACTCTATACGATCCCTTGCATTGATATACAGCCGCCCCCTGGCGGGCCCCTCAGACGGCGTCCCGCTCCACCGGGCAGCTCATGCAGCGCGGTCCTCCCCGGCCCCGGCCGAGTTCGCTGCCCGGGATCTCGATCACCTCGATGCCCTGCTTGCGCAGGTGGGTGTTGGTGGTGACGTTCCGCTCGTACGCCACCACCACCCCCGGCTCCACCGCCAGCACGTTGCAGCCGTCGTCCCACTGCTCGCGCTCCGCCGCGTGCACGTCCTGGGTGGCGGTCAGCACGCGGATGGCGTCCAGCCCGAGGGCCGCGGCGATGGCCCGGTGCATGTGCTCGGGGGCGTGGTCGGTCACCTTGAGCTCCTGCGTCCCGGAGCCCGGCTCGATCGTGTAGGAGCGCAGCATGCCCAGGCCCGCGTACTGCGTGAACGTATCTGCATCCACCATGGTCATCACGGTGTCCAGGTGCATGAACGCCCGGCGCTTGGGCATGTCCAGGGCCACGATGCTGGTGGCCGACCCGGCCGCGAACAGGCCGCGCGCCAGCATCTCCACCGCCTGCGGCGTGGTCCGCTCGCTCATGCCGATCAGCACCGCTCCGTTGCCGATGACGAGCAGGTCGCCGCCCTCGATCGTCGAGGGGTAGTCGGCCTGGCCCTGGGACCAGTAGTGGAAGGCGCCGGAAGAGGTGAACAGGGGGTGGTGCTTGTAGATCGCCTCGAAGTGCACGGTCTCGCGCTGCCGGGCCGGCCAGCGCATGGCGTTGATGGACACCCCGTCGTAGATCCAGGCGGAGGTGTCGCGGGTGAAGAGGTGGTTGGGCAGCGGCCCGAGCAGGAAGTCGTCCAGTTCCATCGCGTGGAAGCGGACCGACACCGGCTCGGCGTGCCGTTCCAGGTACTCGCGCTTGGTCATCCCGCCCACCAGCGCCTCGGCCAGTTCGGCCGAGGGCAGCCCGTCGAAGACCGCGCGCAGGTGATCGGTGGCGAGCGGCCCGTACTCCTTCTCGTGGAACACCCGGCCCAGGACGAGGTGCCTCGCCTCCGGGATGTCCAGGGCCTCGCACAGCAGGTCACCGAAGAGGTGCACCTCGACGCCCCGGTCGCGCAGCACGTCCGCGAAGCCGTCGTGCTCCTGGCGGGCCCGGCGCACCCACAGCACGTCGTCGAAGAGCAGTGCGTCCTTGTTGCTCGGTGTGAGCCGCTTCAGCTCCAGGTCCGGCCGGTGGAGGATGACGCGGCGAAGCCGCCCGGTCTCGGAATCGACATGGAATCCCATGGCGTACACGTTCGCAGACCGGACGGCTTTTTGATGCGGCGTTGGCTCAGGAGCCCCTTCGGACCCCGGGGCCGCCGCCGTCCCGGTGGCCTCGGCCCGGGGCCTCAGCGCAGGCCGAGGAGCGCCGCGGGGGTGCCGATGAGCTCCGGGGCGGTCAGGCCGAGCTTCGGGGCGGTGAGGTCCGGGATCCCGAAGTTGGATCCGTTCGGCATGGTCAGCGGGGCTCCCAGGGCGGCGCCCGGGGTGCGGGTGACCATGCGGGTGGCCGGGGCCTCCAGCGAGCCCTCGCCGTCCGTGCTCGGCTCGCCGAGCAGGTTCGGCACCGGCGAGGTGACCAGGGTCCGGCCGAGCTCGGTCCGGATCGGCACCACCGGGAGGAGCGGGCCGGGGAGCAGGTCCCCGGTGTGCATGCGGGGTGCCTCGGGGGCGCCGACGACCGGTACCGGGACCGCGGTGGCCACGCGCGGAGTGTCCACGCCCAGCGTGGTCTTCACGGCGTCCAGGGGGACACCCACCGGCACCGAGTCGGCCACGGCCGGGGAGGCAGCACCGGCCGCGGCCATACAGGTCATGAGCGCCGCAATGCTTCCGCGCGCGGTCATCTTCATAGGTGACGTTCCGTCCTTCCAGGGTCGCGGACATTCCGCTGCCCTGGATGAACGATCCCGCCGGGGGTTTTCCGGGCGTTCTCCGGGAAAGTTCCCCCATACGACCTAATTCGGGGCCGTACGGGGGCACGGGATTTACGCACGCCGGGCCCGGCCGTCGTCGGCACCGGGCCCGGCCGCCGCCGGCACGCCGGTTCCCGCCGTCACAGCCGGGGGTCGACCGGCTCCGACTCCAGGGCGAGCACCGCGAAGACCGCCTCGTGCACCCGCCACAGCGGCTCGCCGGCCGCCAGCCGGTCCAGCGCCTCCAGCCCCAGCGCGTACTCGCGCAGGGCGAGCGAGCGCTTGTGGCCGAGGTGGCGGTGGCGCAGCTGCTCCAGCTGCTCCGGCCGCGTGTACTCCGGGCCGTAGATGATCCGCAGGTACTCGCGCCCGCGCACCTTGACGCCCGGCTGGACCAGGCGGCCCCCGCCGTCGCGGGCGCAGGCCTGGAGCGGCTTGACGACCATGCCCTCGCCGCCGGCGGCCGTGAGCTCCAGCCACCAGTCGGTCGCCGCGCGTACGGACGCCTCGTCGGCGGTGTCCACCAGGATCCGCCGGGTGCGGCGCAGCAGGCCGGTGCCGGCCGGCTTGCCGGGGTCGTCGGCATCGACGAGCCGGTCCAGCCAGAACAGCTGCTCGTCGTGCGGTACGGCGGCCAGCGAGCGCCCGGCGGCCGCGAGCAGCTGGAAGGGCGCGAAGCGCACGCCGTCCAGCCCGTCGGTGCTCCAGCAGTAGCGCCGGTAGGCGTCGGTGAACCGGGCGGCGTCCGCGGCCCGCTCGCGCTGGCGGGCGAGCAGCCCGGCCGTGTCGACGCCGCGGCCGGCGGCCGACTCCAGGGCGGCGACGGCGTCCGGGAAGACGGCGCGGGAGGCCGCGCCCACGGCGGCGTACTGGTTGCGCAGCAGGCCGGCGGACTTCAGCGACCACGGCAGCAGTTCCCCGTCGAGCAGCAGCCAGTCGGTGTCCAGTTCCTCCCACAGACCGGCCCCGGTGACCGCCGAGCGGAGCCGGGTGAGCACCTCCTCGGTGACCTCCGGATCGGTGAAGAAGGGCCGGCCCGTACGGGTGTAGACCGATCCGGTGGGGCCCTCGACGCCGAAGTGCTCGCGGGCAGCGGCCGGATCCTTGCAGACCAGGACCGTCGCCCGGGAGCCCATGTGCTTCTCCTCGCAGACGACCTGGGCGATGCCGTCCTTGCGGTACTGGGCGAAGGCCTCGGCCGGGTGCTCCAGCCAGCCCTCCAGCGCCGAGGTCGCCACGGGCGCCATGGTGGGCGGCAGGTACGGCACCAGCCGCGGGTCGGCGGCGAAGCGGCTCATGACCTCCAAGGCGGCCGCCGCGTTCTCCTCGCGCACGGTGACGTTGCCGAGGTGGCGGGTCTCCACGATCCGGCGCCCGTGCACGTCGGCCAGGTCCAGCGGGCGCGGCTCCCGGGCCCGCGGCTCCGGGGCGAGCGGCCGGACGGGCTCGTACCAGACCTTCTCGGCCGGTACGTCGACCAGTTCGCGCTCGGGCCAGCGCAGGGCGGTCATCCGGCCGCCGAAGACGGCGCCGGTGTCCAGGCAGAGGGTGTTGTTGATCCAGGACGTGTCCGGGACCGGGGTGTGGCCGTAGACCACGGCCGCCTTGCCGCGGTACTCCTCCGCCCACGGGTAGCGCACGGGCAGGCCGAACTCGTCCGTCTCGCCGGTGGTGTCCCCGTACAGGGCGTGCGAGCGGACCCGGCCGGAGGTGCGGCCGTGGTACTTCTCGGGCAGCCCGGCGTGGCAGACCACGAGCCTGCCGCCGTCCAGCACGTAGTGGCTGACGAGGCCGCGGATGAACTCCCGCACCTCCTGGACGAACTCCTCCGGCTCCCGCTCCAGCTGCTCGATCGTCTCGGCGAGGCCGTGGGTCCGCTGGACCTTGGCGCCCTTGAGGTAACGGCCCAGCTTGTTCTCGTGGTTCCCGGGCACGCACAGGGCGTTGCCGGCCTTGGCCATGCCCATGACCCGGCGCAGGACGCCCGGGCTGTCGGGGCCGCGGTCGACGAGGTCGCCGACGAAGACGGCGGTGCGGCCGGCGGGGTGGACGCCGTCCTCGTAGCCGAGTTTGGCGAGCAGGGTCTCCAGCTCGGAGGAGCACCCGTGGACGTCGCCGATGATGTCGAAGGGGCCGGTGAGGTGGGTGAGGTCGTTGAACCGCTTCTCCCGTACGATCTCGGTTGCTTCGACCTCCTCGACGGTGCGCAGGACGTGGACCTTGCGGAAGCCCTCGCGCTCCAGGCCGCGCAGGGAGCGCCGCAGGTCGCGCCGGTGGCGCTGGATGACCGCGCGCGGCAGCCCGGCCCGGTCGGGGCGGCCCGCGTTGCGCTCGGCGCAGACCTCTTCGGGCAGGTCGAGGACGATGGCGATGGGCAGGACGTCGTGCTCGCGGGCGAGCCGGACCAGCTGTGCGCGCGCCTCCTGCTGGACGCTGGTGGCGTCGACGACCGTGAGGCGGCCGGCGGCGAGCCGCTTTCCCGCGATGTAGTGCAGGACGTCGAAGGCGTCCTTGCTGGCGCCCTGGTCGTTCTCGTCGTCGCTGACCAGCCCACGGCAGTGGTCGGAGGAGAGGACCTCGGTGGGCTTGAAGTGCCGGCGCGCGAAGGTGGACTTGCCCGATCCGGTGGCCCCGATCAGGACGACGAGGGACAGGTCGGTGACGGGAAGTACGCGTCGCTTGCGGTCGGGGGTGGTCATGCTGCCTCGCCCTCCTTCGGGGTGTCGGTGGCCACGGTGCCGGCGGTGGCGTCGGCGGCCGTGCCCGCGGCGGCGGTGAAGACGGCCATCTGGGTGGGCGGTCCGACCTCGGGGTCGTCGTCGCCGACCGGTACGAAGGCGACTTCGTACCCGTGGCGGGCGGCCACGGAACCGGCCCAGCCGCGGAACTCCTCGCGGGTCCACTCGAAGCGGTGGTCGCCGTGCCGGACGTGTCCGGCGGGCAGGTTCTCCCAGCGGACGTTGTACTGGACGTTCGGCGTGGTCACGAGGACCGTGCGGGGGCGGGCCGCGCCGAACACCGCGTACTCCAGCGCGGGCAGCCGCGCCGGGTCCAGGTGCTCGATGACCTCGCTGAGCACGGCCGCGTCGTAGCCGGCCAGCCGCTTGTCGGTGTAGGCCAGGGAGCCCTGGACCAGCGTCACGCGCGCACTCTGCCGCTCCCCCATCCGCTCCGTCCGCAGCCGCCGGGCGGCGACGGTCAGGGCCCGCACGGACACGTCCATGCCGACGATCTCGGTGTACGCCGGGTCCTTGAGCAGCGCCTGCACCAACTGACCCTGGCCGCAGCCGAGGTCCAGCACGCGGTGGGCGCCGGCGGCCCGCAGCGCGGTGAGGACCGCCTCGCGGCGCTGCACGGCGAGCGGTACCGGCCGCTCCTCGGTGTCGCGGCCCTCGTCGACCGCATTGTCGAGCTCCTCGACCTCGCTGCCGTCGGCCTCGGCGAGCCGGACCAGCTCCAGGCGCTCCAGGGCGTCGCGGGTGAGCCCCTTGCGGCGGGCCAGGTAGCGGGAGGTGATCAGCCCGTTCTCCGGGTGCGCGGCCAGCCAGCCGTCTCCGGCGCGCAGCAGCTTGTCCACCTCGTCGGGGGAGATCCAGTAGTGCTTGGCGTCGTCGAGGACGGGCAGCAGGACGTAGAGCTGGCGCAGCGCGTCGGCGAGCCGCAGCTCCCCCTCCAGGACGAGCCGCACGTACCGGGAGTCGCCCCACTCGGGGAACTGCTCGTCCAGCGGCAGGGGTTCGGCCCGTACGAGGTCCCAGCCGAGCGGACCGAACAGCCGGTGCACGAGCTCCGCACCGCCGCGCGCGGGCAGTGCCGGTATCTCGATCCGCAGGGGCCGGACCTGCCCGGGCACTTCCGGCCGGGCGGTGCACTGGCCGCCCAGCGCGCTGCGGAAGACGGCGCTGAGGGCGACGGCGAGCAGCGAGGAGGCCGCGTACGGGCGGTCGTTGACGTACTGCGCGAGCGCGGCATCGGGCGCCCCGCCCCGGCCCTTGCGCTGCCCCCGCCGCACGAGGGCGACCGGGTCCACCTCCAGCAGCAGCGCGGCCGTGCACCGCTCGGCGGTGGCCTCGGGATAGAACACGTGGGCCGTGCCGTGGGAGGTGGTGAACGCCTGCGCCTTCTCGGGATGCTTGTGCAGCAGGAAGCCCAGGTCGGTGGCCGGGCGCTCGGCGCTGCCGGTGGTGGAGATCGTCAGGAACATGCAGCTCAGCATGACCGCCGCCCGCCCCGGGGGCCACCGTATTTACCCCTCCCCGTCGGCCCGCCCCGGCTCTGCCGCGCGCCCCGGGATCCGATCCGGTCAAGTGCCCGCCGCCGGTGTGCCCGGGGCTGTACCGTCCGCGGAACGACGTCGTTCGACCGCGTTCCCCGTGCCCCGGGAGGGCCTCCTCCGTGTACCCGCCGCAGCCCTACCCACCCGTGCCCGCATCCGGGCGGCGCTGGTGGCAGCACCCCGCCCTGATCATCGCCCTGCTGGTCCTGATCCCGCCCGCCGGTATCGCGCTCGCCTGGACGAGCCCGTGGGGCCGCGGCAAGAAGATCGTCGCGACGGTCCTCGCGGGGCTGTGGTTCCTCACCCCCTTCCTCGGCGATCCGCCCGGGAAGGCGAAGGCCGACGCCGGGCCCGCCGCCCTCGCATCCGCTTCGCCCGGTGCCAGTCCCCGGCCCTCCGGGCCGCCCGGGCTCGTCGGGCGGAACCTGAAGGAGGCGAAGGCCGCGGCGTCCGCCGCCGGGTTCGACGCCGTCTCCCACGACGCCTCCGAGGGGGACGCGGCCCAACTGGCCGAAGCCGACTGGAAGGTCTGCTTCCAGGCGCTGGTGACCCGGCAGGCCGGTGCGGTGCCCGCGCTCGACTTCGGTGTGGTCCGCAGCGACGCCCCGTGTCCCGCCAGGGACGGGGAGCCGGTCCCGTACCCGAGGATGCCCGAGGTCGTCGGCCTGACCTTCGCCAAGGCGTCCGAGACGCTCGGGCCGATCGGCTTCCAGAAGACCGAACCGTACAGCGCGTATACGGACGTCGTGCTGCCCGCCGCCGTGGCGGACTGGGTCGTCTGCTTCCAGGAGCCCGAGAAGGGCAAGGAGGTGAGGGAGCCCAAGGGCGCCTCGGCCCGCCTGGGGCTCACCGCGCCGGGAACCGGCTGCCCGGGCACGCCGAACACCGAACTCCATCCCAAGCCCGCGCCGGCGCCGACGCCGACGTCGACGCCGACGCATACGGACGACGACTCCGGCAGTTCGTCGTCGGGCGGGTCCTCCTCCGGCGGGTCGGGCACGGGAGGCGCAGGGAGCGGGACCGTCACCCCGGGGGCGTTCTGCTCCACGCCCGGGGCGACCGGCATCGGGAAGAACGGCGGCGTCTACACCTGCAAGGGGCCCGGTCAGGACCGCTGGCGGCGCTGAGGGCTCCCGCCCTGCGGCAGGTCCCGGGCGAGTGCGGCGATGCGCGGCGGGCCGACGCGGCAGCAGCCGCCGATGAGCCGGGCGCCCGCTTCCTGCCATGCCGTCGTGGGCCAGGGGGCCGGGTCGTGCGGGGGCTCCCAGGTCTGCGTGGCGGCGTCCCAGACGGAGCCGTCGTTGGGATAGGCCAGCAGCGGTGTGGCCGTCACCGACGCGGCGGCCTGCAGGGCGGGCAGGACGTCCGCGGGGTCACAGCAGTTGACGCCGAGGGCGATGATCTGCGGGGCGTCGGCGGCGAGGGCGAAGGCCTCGGCCACCGGCTGTCCGGAGCGGGTGCGGGGGCCGGCCACCGTATGGCTCAGCCAGGCGGGCGCACCGGTCTCGGCGAGGACGGTGAGCAGTGCCTCGGCCTCGTCGGGGTCGGGGATGGTCTCCAGGGCCAGGACGTCCGGGCCCGCGGCGAGCAGGGCCTCGATCCGGGGGCGGTGGAAGTCCGCCAGCTCCCGCACGCTCAGGCCGTACCGGCCGCGGTACTCGGACCCGTCCGCGAGCACCGCCCCGTACGGGCCGACGGAGGCGGCCACCCACACCTCGTGGTCCGCCGCCTGCGCCGCCCGGTCCGCGAGGTCCACGCTGCGGCGCAGCAGGGCGGTGGTCGCGGCCCGGTCGTGGCCGTGGGCGGCGAAGGCCTCGTACCCGACCTGGTAGCTCGCGGTGATCAGCACCTCGGCGCCGGCCTGCACGTACGCGGTGTGGGCGGCCTCCACCTGCTCGGGCCGCTCGGCGAGCACCCGGCCCGACCAGAGGCCGCCGGACAGGTCGCATCCCTGGTCGGTGAGCTGGTTGCTCAGCCCGCCGTCCAGGAGGACGACCCGGTGGGCGAGGGCCTCGGCGAGCGGGCCGGATGCCCGGGGCATCGGTTTCCCGTCCTCTCTCAGCCGAGCTGGGACAGCACCTGGGCCGAGATCAGCTCCAGGTGGTCCAGGTCGTCGAGATCGAGCAGTTGGAGATAGACGCGGGAGCAGCCGATGGCCTCGTAGGTGCCGATCTTCTCGACGACCTGTGCGGGGGAGCCGGCCAGGCCGTTGGCCTTGAGCTCGTCCACGTCCCGCCCGATGGCGGCGGCCCGGCGGGCGACCTCGGCGTCGTCCTTGCCGACGCAGACGACGAGGGCGTTGGAGTAGACGAGCGCGTCGGGCTTGCGCCCGGCCTCCTCGGCCGCCCGGCGGACCCGGTCGAACTGCCGGGCGCTGTCGGCGATCGACGCGAAGGGCATGTTGAACTCGTCGGCGTAGCGGGCGGCGAGGCGCGGGGTGCGCTTGGCGCCGTGGCCGCCGATGAGCACGGGCACCTTGGCCTGGGCCGGTTTGGGCAGGGCCGGGGAGTTCTCCACGCGGTAGTGGGCGCCGGTGTAGTCGAAGGTGGCGCCGGGGGCGGTCGCCCACAGCCCGGTGACGATGGCCAGCTGCTCCTCCAGCCTGGCCATCCGCTCGGCCGGGAAGGGGATCCCGTATGCCTTGTGCTCCTCCTCGAACCAGCCTGCGCCCAGCCCCAGTTCGACCCGGCCACCGGACATCTGGTCGACCTGTGCCACCTGGATGGCGAGTACGCCCGGCAGGCGGAAGGTACCGGCGGTCATCAGCGTGCCGAGCCGGATCCGGCTCGTCTCGCGGGCGAGGCCGGCGAGGGTGATCCAGGCGTCGGTGGGGCCGGGCAGGCCGTCCGCCGAACCCATCCGGAGGTAGTGGTCGGAGCGGAAGAACCGGTCTCCTTGCTACCCATAGCGTATCACTCCCTTGACCTGCGGTAACGCCGTCAGAGTCAAGTGTCCGCCCCTCTTGGGGACATGGCAAAGCCCCGGCCACATAGGTGACCGGGGCTCGTCTTCGCTACGCCAGTACCGGCAGCAGCTCCCGCGCTTGCTTCATGAGTACCTCGTCGGGCTTCGGCTGGCCCGTGTCGTCCACACCGTCGACGAGGGTCATGCGGCCGACCAACAAGCTGCCGTGGCCGTACATGTTCCCCCCGTTCCCGCGGGGCTCCGCGCGCGCGTCGATCTCCAGATGCCACGCGACCGACGGAAGGTTCATGGACCCCGGCTTCGGCACCGTGCGGGCGCTCCACGCCGTGCACAGGATCCAGTCCGCCCGCTGGGCAGGGTCCGCGTTGGCGGGAAGGTGTCGCGCGGCCACGTCGAGCCAACTGACGTCCGGCACCTCCGGGATAGGGATGTACCCGACGATCGCCGTCGTACCGAAGTGGCCGGCGGACGCGTACGCCCCGACTCCATACACGTCAGGCCACATGTGCAGCAGAGGGAAGAGCGTTACCCGCCCCTCCCCCGTCATCTCTCGTGCCATTGCGCCTCTCCTCACCCATGGGACAGCCCCGCCCTGATCCTGCCAGGGCGGGGCCTTGATCACTGACTAGCGGCGGCGGTTAGTTGTCGCCACACCCGTGGGTCGGGTTGGAGCCGCCTCCGTCGCCCGACTCGATGTCCTTGTTCCCCTGGTCCTCGTCACCCTTGACGATCCACTGCGGTGCCACTCGGTACATGTGCCTTGCCCTTCTCTCGATGGGTGGTGCATGACTGGTGGTGCTAGCCCACTCACGTGAGTGGGCTCCGTGCCCGTCCCCGCCGGGGTCCTTACCTCGCCATGGCGGCTTGAGGTGGATCAGCCCAGCGGGGGCGGAGTCTGGGGAGCGGACAGAGACCCTGCCGAGCCTCACCCCTGCGGGGTCCCTGCCGCCCCTCCGCCGCCCGTTCGCCTAAACGGACGGGGGCGGGTCTGTGGGGTGCCCTGCGGGCCCTTCGAGGGCCGCAGCGAGGGCGGTAGCGCGTTCATCCGCAGCGTGGATGAACTCTGTCTGTCTGCCGACGTCCAGCGCCTCCGCGACTGCCGCTTGTAGCTCCGTCAGATACTCGGCGCTGAAGCGGTATCCGTCGAAGCTCACGGTCGCCCCCTGTGCGGGTGCTGACGGATTTCGACAGCCAGATCTGACGCCCGGCTCTGGTCGAACTCCGGAGAGCGGGGGTCCTTGCACCGCTGCCACTGCCGGAAGCAAGCGGCGCACACGTCACAGTTCGGATCGGGCTTGGGTACCGACGTAAAGAGCCGGTCCACACTGGCAATCACTGGCGCATTTATCTCGTAGGACACACTTCGCCCCTCACCGCGATCAGGTGGCTACTCGCTGTGTTGCAATCTCAGCGTGGCACTGACGGAGCCTCAGCGCAACTATGTCGACGCGGAAGACATAAATGCAATCCGGCCCCCAAGTGGGCTGCACTGTGCCAGCATTCGGGTACTCGCCGGATGCGGCGGGGTGAGGAGGTGGAACATGAGCGCTCCGTCAGTACGTCAGCGCCGTCTTGGCGCGGAGTTGCGGGGTCTGCGGGAGCGGTCCGGTCTGAAGGGCGACGACGTGGTTGGGCGCGTCCTGGAGATCCTTCAGCAGAGGGACGAGCGCGCTGGCACACGTCGGCGCGTCGGACGCGATATCGACCAGCCGCGACTGTCCCGGATCGAGGGCGGCCGGCTGGGCATCAAAGCTGACGTCCTGGACGCACTGCTGGACATCTACGGCGTGGACGACATGGCCAAGCGTGAAGTGCTCCACGCACTGGCAGCCGGAGGTTCCCGCCGCGGATGGTGGCAGACGTACCGAGACATCATCTCGCCTGCGTACGCGGAGCTGATCAGTCTGGAGGCGGACGCGAAAAGCCTTAGGAGCTACCAGACACTCTTGGTTCCCGGGCTTCTCCAGACGGCCGCCTACGCCCGCGCGTCCATTTCGGCCATCAACATGACCGCGACACCGGATCAGGTGAACGCTCTTGTTGAAGTCCGCATGGCCCGTCAGTCGGTGCTGTCGCGACCGGAGCCGCTGGAGGTGTGGGCGATCATCCATGAGGCGGCGCTCCGCACGCCTACGGCGGACCCCACGGTGATGCGGGAGCAGTGTCAACGGCTGCTCGACCGCATGGAGCTTCCTCACGTCTCGATACAGATCATTCCGCAGGATGCTCCCCCGCATCCCGGCATGGCAGGCGCGTTCACGGCCCTGAGCTTCCCCGAGAGCGCCGATCTTGACGTCGTCCTCGTGGAGCACCTGGCAAGCGCTCTGTATGTTGAGGATGCCGCCGACGTGTCGGTCTATGGCAGCGCGTTTGAGCATCTCCGGGCGCACGCGTTGCCGTTCGACAAATCGGCCGACCTCACCGCAAGAATCAAGCAGGAGTACACATGACCACTCTCCGCAACGCGTCTGCCCACGGTCTGACGTGGACGAAGTCCAGCTACAGCGACGGCGGGAACAACTGCATCGAGACGGCCGCCGGACAGCTCGTCGGCGTCGTCCCCGTCCGTGATTCGAAGGCCCCGACGGGCCCCGCCGTCGTCTTCGCTGACTCCATCTGGGGCGCCTTCGTCGACGCCGTGAAGGCCGGCGCGCTCTAACCGAACAGACTGACCCGCGGCGCCCGCTCCCGACGCGCTTGGGGGGCGGGCGTTGCTGTGCCCGGAGGAGGGGACATGGCGGAGGAAGAGGACGAGGCGGGCGCCCTGTGGCGGTCCGTTGGATGGGACGTGTGGGGACGCCCTGACGGCCCATGGCGAGGCGGTGTCACCTCGACGAGCCGCTATCTGATGGGTGGCCGCTTCTTAGCCAGCGGCCGAAACATTGAGGCCGAGTCGTGGCTGACACGAGCTGCGGAGGCTGGGCACCCCGGCGCCTTTTTCCGCCTGGCCCTCGTCTGCCTGCGTACCGGCCGGCCAGGGGAGGCGCTAGAAATGTTGGTTGACGCCACGGACCGCGGACATAAGGATGCCGATCGGATCTTGGGCGCGTGGGATGACTGCCATGAAGAGTCTGTGTCCGCCGACGACGGGTTCGAGCATGTGCGCGATGCGGTGGCCGAGCCGCAGGACCCTGCGTTTGCTGCGGAGGTCGCCCACCTCGTGGCGGGCCTTTGGCGCCAGACATGAGAAAGGCCCCTCAGTGAGGGGCCCACTCCATCCCCGCACACGCGGGGAACCGCCTGTAGCTCAGGGCAAAGACGGATCATGGTTCATCCCCGCGCACGCGGGGAACTACCTGACAGTTAGAGCGAAGTCAGGTCACGGTTCATCCCCGCAAGTGCAGGGAAGAGCACTGCTGTGCTCGTAACGCGGTTCATCCCCGCTGGCTGCGGGGAGCAGTCCATTAACGCGCCCTGATCGAGCTCGTCAACAGGGTCATCCCCGCAGGTGCGAGGAGCATCGGCATGGCGAGCATGCACGTGGATCAACCCCGCTAGTGCGGGGAGCAAGTCCCCTGAGGGACGTCCTCATCATGGCACGGCGGTCCGCGGATTCGCAGTCACTCTTACGGATTACTCCGTGGCCTGCCAGACGTCGGGGCCGCCCCCGCGCCATTCGATGAGGGGGAAGACCGCAGCTTCCTCCGGCTCCAGCTCCAGGCCGGCCCGCCGTAGGAATTCCGCGACGTCACGGAGGCTCGTCGCCCGGCCGAGTATCTCCGCGTCGACGTGCACGCGCCGGCCGCCAGTTGCGTCGGGCGGGTGGACGACTATGCGGGGGCTCATGGGTCCAGGGTGGGGCGCGCGGTGCCTGCCGACGAGGCGGGGCCGCCGTTCGGGTGACGGTCCGCAAACGCAAAAAGCCCCCGCCGGGTGTCCGACGGGGGCTCTTCGTTGCTAGTTCCGGCCGCTGCGGGCCGTCTCGATGGCTTGACGACGGTTGATGTTCGTGCACCAGTCTGCGACGTTGTTCGTCGTCGGCAATGACTCCAGTTCCGCGGCAACTGCACGGCGCACGCGTGCCTCCACCGCATCGCGATAGCGGTCCAGAGCATCCTCAGCCAGCGTCATCCCCATGTCGCTGACGATGTAGCCACCGGGGAGTGACGACTCCAGCACGCCCCGCGCTTCGTCCTCTTCGTATGTGTCCATGCCGTCTCCCTCACACGCCGACGGTGCGGCGGATGCTGTGGTGCCGCTTTGTGCACTCTGCCAGGTCCACCAGGACATCCCGCGGCCCATACCCCGGGTACTTTGTGATGTGCCCCTGCGACGCCCAGCCGCGGACGGTTTCGACAGCCACCCCGAGTTCAGCGGCAACCTCCGCGTACGTCCGAAAAATGACCGTCTCCGGCTCTTCCAGGGGTCGCGTGGGCTCTTCCTCCGTCAGTGCCTCGCGCGGCTCCTCAGCGGACGTCGGCGGCTCCGCGGGGGCAGCTTCGGCCGCCTCGTCCGGTGTCGACGTCGCCTTGCGGGCATGGAGCAGCAGAGACCCGCCGAAGAACGCGAGCACCGGCCATCCTGCGACGGCGATGCGAAGCCAGACGGGCAGCGCTTCCATGTTCAGCACGCCGGCCGTCGCGACGTTCGCGCCAAGGGACGCCGCCAGGGAGAGCGTGAACCAGAACCAGGGCCCGCGCGCGGGCGCGCCGGTCGCCTTCGCCCGGCGGATCATCTGCCACGCCATGACCAGGAGCAGATCGACGCTTACCGGGTAGGCCCACGCCATCCATCCTCCCTGTCCCGCAGCCTCCGCCACGTCGTGGATGTGGCGGAAGGAGATAGCGGCTGCAATGACTGCCTGAATCAGGATCGGATCGACGTCGCGCAGGCGGCGCAGTTGGGCTCTCATGTCTCCTCGTTCGTGTGCAGTGTTCGTACATGGGTAGAGCCCCTGCGTCCGCAATTCGCAGGGGCTCCGTTGTTTAACTGATCAGCCGCAGCACTCCGGCGTACCGCACGGGGCGTTGTCGTTGGTGCGGACGAGGCGGCTCCAGCACTTCACGCAGAGACCAGCGCCGCACGGGTTGCTGGAGCGGTTCAGGATGTGGTGAGTGTCCGTGGTGGCGTCGAACGTGCGCTCCGTCTGCCCGAAGCAAACCGCACATACGTGCAGTTCAGGCGTCCGGAGCGACTGACCGCCACGATTCCAGCCGATGAGGGCCGGCAGACTCCACGCGACAGCTACCTCGTCAACCTCCACGGCGTCGATGATGCGCATTTCCGTCCCCTTTCGTAAGCCCCTTGCGTGACTCCATAGTGGCACAGTTATGGCGTACGCCACAACCCTTCCGCCCACTTCCGTGAGTGCACTTACGGACCCTCCCGCAGCATCGCCACCAGGGCGCCCGACGGAAGGGTGACGACGTGGCCGGCTCGAACCTGCGTCAGGGCCCAACCTCGCTCCCCGGCCTGGCGTAACAGGCGCCAGTAGCCCTCGATGTCGACGAGTGCCCACGCACCGCTCTCGAACGTCACGCGGTAGCGCACGGGACCTCCGGAAGGGGTCGGCGGACGGTGACGGGCGTCTCCCGCGGGAGGATGACCACTCCCCCGCCCACCGTCGGGATGCGGACGTCGTCGGGGCCGGCCCACGCCGCTTCCTGCGCGGCCATCCACTCGCGGCCGTGACGGGTGAACACGTCGTGGCGTCGGATCTTGTAGGCGACGGTGGGGACTTCCTTGAGGACGCTCATGGTCATCACGCCTTCGCTGCCGTGGCGACTGTCAGCGTCATGTGCCGTCGTAGTTCGACGCGACTCCTGGACGGCATGTTCTTGGCGGCCTCGTCGAACGCCCGAATTGCTGCGGCCTCGTCGGGGTGCTCGGTATCCATCACATCGCCGGCGCCGTCGATGTATCGGATGACGTACTTCTCCTCGTACTTCACGGTCTCTCCTATGTGAGTGATTGGCGAAACGAGCGAGGCCCCTGCGTCCGCAATTCGCAGGGGCCCCTGTGGTGTCAGCGCTTTGCGTTGACGAACTGGAATGCGGTGCGGAGGTTCCCCTCACCCGCCTCCAGAACGGCCCCGCTGTAGCTGCTTCGGATCTCGTAACGCCACTCCGCGTCAGAGTCCTCGTCGGCCGTGGGCCACACGAACCCAGTCCACATCTCCGGGTAGTCCAGGTAGGTGGACGGGCTTCGACGGAGTCGCCACTCCTCGCCCACCCGGACCATGTTCCAGCCGTTGGCCCGGTTGCTCGTGGCTATCGTGCTCATGCTGACCTTCATGCCCGCTCCTCTGTTGAGTTTTCCGTGTGCTCCTTGCGCGACTCGATGGTGACACAGTTATGGCGTACGCCACAACTCATTGGCGGAAGAAATCCGCCCGCTCCCCCATCCGGTCCGTGTGCCCCGCACGCTCCTCCGGCGGAAGGTACGGCGCAATGAGCTCCGTCGGCCCGTACTCGACGACCCACGGCGTCGGCTGCATCGGCTCGGTCTTTGTCTCGTACCGGCCGTAGCCGACGAGAGCGGCGATGGAGACGACCACGAGGGACGCGCACACGGCGAAAGCGCGGTACGGAAGTTCGGGGTACTGAAGCCGGCTGCGCCGCACCGTCGACGCCCAGACGCAGCGTCCGCGTCCGTCGCTCACGTGATACGGCTCCAGCAGATCCGACTGCCAGTCGACGGCCCGGAGCCGGCCGCGGAATCCGTCGAAACGGCCGCATGGAGTGGAAGTGACCGTCACGCGGTCGCCGAGACGGAGCGGGTGTGAGGACATGGCATGTCCCTTCGAAGATGGGTGGTGCTTCGAGTGCCCCGGGTGAGCTACGACGCTCGTACGGCTGGACCGTCCCGGGGCCGACGTTGCTACTTGGCGCGCTTCTCAGCCGTCAACTTCCAACAACTCGCCGCGAAGCAGATCCAAGACGCGAGCAGAAAGAGCAATGCCGCAACCGGCACCGCGGGGTTGCCCACGCCGTGAGCCCCGATGAGCCCTATTGCGATGGCCAGCCAGGTGGCCGCCAGTCCCGCGTAACAGAGTCCGTTGCTGGTCATCATCTCTCCTCTGTGTGCTTCGAGTGCCCCGCCGCGGATTCGAACCGCGCGCCCGCCGGGGGAGGTCGGAGGGCTGCCGTCGCGGGGCGGGCGTTACCGAAGGAGTCCAACCCATTCAAGGAATGCGCGTGACACCCGTTCACCTCGGACAAGTTCGTCCGCCGCGACGTTCGAGGGCAGTGCCGGGTATGCCGTCAGAAGCCGACGAGCACGATCCCGGGCGTCATCGGGGGTGACATCGGGGCATGCTTGTGTGAGCTTCGCGGCTGCCCGTCGGACCTTCAGAAACTTCAGCATCATTCCTCCTACGGCCTGCCTCATCAGCGCGGGGAGGCCACACCCGCGGACGCCCCGGAGGGCGTTTCGGCTAGATGAGGTCTTGGACCCGACGCCCCTCGGCGGTGGCCCGATACACCTGCGGCTCGTAGGTGCCTCCCCCGAAGCGCGGGAGCGTCTTTCCGCCGCCTACGACCTCCGCCAGTCCCCGGCGGACCAGCGC
Organism: Streptomyces sp. NPDC006326; assembly: GCF_040612915.1. NCBI lineage: Bacteria > Bacillati > Actinomycetota > Actinomycetes > Kitasatosporales > Streptomycetaceae > Streptomyces > Streptomyces sp. NPDC006326. The sequence continues at coordinate 153,697 of NZ_JBEXRC010000008.1, forward strand.
TTTCAGGGCGGGGTAGGTGCACCCCTTCGCGTTCATCGCCCGGGTACCTTCGGCACTGACGGTCTCGTGGTGGACGAGATTCTTCAGCGTCCTCACCATGTTCTCGGTGAGCTTGGGGGCCGCCTTGATCTCCTCCACGTTGTCCACGAGAGCGGTGCGCTCGTGCCCGTCGTCGCAAGCGACGAGAGCGGCCGGGAGGCCCCCGATCGGGTAGATGCTCGTTACGGTCCCCGTGAACTCCACGCGCCGCCCCTGGTTCACGATGTGCCCGACTACGTGCGACCCGGCGGTGATGCTCATGGTGTCTCCCTGTTTGGCTTCGTAGACGGTTCGAGTGCCCCGGGCCGGATTCGATCCGGCACCGTCGCGGCTTGGCCGGGGCGGGTGGTGCGGTTAGAGCGACGGGTCGAAGACGCTGAGGATGCCGTCCTCAACTTTCCAGTCCGTTATGGCGACGAAGTCCGGAATCGTGACCTCGTGGTCACAGTCGTTATTGGTGCAGTGGAAGACCGTCGGCGTCAGCTGCGCGTAGGTCGCGACGGCGCTGCACTGTCCACACTCCGGCTGAACCCACATTGGAGACCTCCCCTTGCCGGACTCCGCGTGAGCCCCTGGCGTGACTCCATAGTGGCACAGTTATGGCGTACGCCACAACCCCTGCTGCTCTACGAGGGTCCGCTCCCCTCCAGGTACGTGGCGATCCTCAGAAGGTTGTGAGCATCGGCCTCGGGGGCGAGCTGTCGGGCAGTCTCCAGGAGCTCCAGGCGAGTGGGCGGGGCGAGCGGCGACGGGGCTATTGCCGGTGCGTCGTTGGGCTGCGCCTCTCCCCCATCGGTCTCGTCGGCCAGGGTCAGGATGCCGCGGGCGAAGGCGCGGGCGTCGACGGGAGTCAGAGACGCACAGACCTTCATGCCGTCCTCGTCGCACGCGTCGACGTGGACACTGTCACCTACGCGGTGGGCCTCCAGGTAGTCGTCCGGCGCCCATCGGCACTGGGCACGGTAGGTCTCGGCCATGGTCTCTCCTCGTTGTCTTTTCGTGGCTCCGTAAGTGCACTTACGGAGGGGGTCAGAAGTCGTCGAGCTCTGCGGGAAGATCGGTCAGCTCGTCCAGCGCGTACGTGACGTCGTCGCCCCAAAGGGCCGCCTCGTCGGGGCGAACACCCTGGACGTCGTAGGCGTCGAGGGAAGGCAGTCGGCTCATGATTCGGTCCTAGTTCTCGTAGTGGATTTACGCGCCGATGCCGTGGGCGGCAGCGACGCTGCGGGCGCGCTCCACGCCCAGGTTCCTGAGGCGCCGGAGCGACACGGGCTTGATCTCCATCTCCGCGCAGACCTCCGTGTCGGGACGGCGCTCCATGCCCATGCCGTAGAACGCGCGCAGCGCGAGTGCCTGACGCGGTGAGACCTGCGAGACGAGCCACCGCGCAAGGTCGCGCCGGTCGGTGCTGCTCTCGAAGTCACTCGAAGCGTCGGGGATGGTGTCGGCGAGGGTGAGATCCGCGTGGCTGTCGTGCCCCGTGGCGGCTCCGGCCGGCTCGTCGAGACTCCGCGTCTCGGTCAGGGCTTCCACGACGGCCAGGAAGGTGCTCCTCGCCATGCACTTACGCGAGTCCTGGTCAGTGCTGACGAGCATCCACGCCCCCTCTACGTCGCCCTCGGTTGTCCAGAGGGCCTGGCGGACGCGGAGAGCGGCAGTCGGCTCGATCGTCAGGCCGACCGTCGCTCGGACCCACTCCTCCGCCACGGCGCGACGAACAGCGCGGTAGGCGAAGGTGCTGAGCGCCGCCGACGAGGCGCCGGTGTTGTAGTCCCGCACGTGCTGGATCAGTACGGCCCGCGCTTCCTGAAGGAGGTCATCCGCGTCGTCCCTGCTCGCTCCGGGCGCCACAGACCGGATGATGCCGACCAGTACGGACTCATAGGCGCTCAGGATCTGCCACATGGCGTCACCGTCCCCGGCCTGCGCAGCGTGAATCAGCTCGTCCGTGACCGTAACCTGGCTCGTCATCATCGCGTTCTCCTCGTGGGTGGTTGGCGTGACTTGGTTATGGGGTGGAGCCGGAGAGATGTTCAGGTGAGGTTTTGTGGCGTGGGTCACACACGTGAGCGGGTATGAAAAAGCCCCCGTCCCTCGCAGGCACGGGGGCCACTTCCGTAAGTGCACTTACGGAGCTACACAGTCAGATCAACCGTCGGCACACAGAGCGCGTCAGCTATCAGCACGTCAGCCAGCGCACGGGGGCAAAGGTCCCACCCGGGGAGCCGGTACAGGGTGGTGACGTCCGACCACTGGACGGCGTGCTGCCCTACCACCAGGGCGCCGTAGATGCCGGCCGCCTCGGCTAGATCTCCACGTTCGTCCGCTGTGCCCTGCGGCCCTGTGATGACGATCATTCGGCCCCCCGTGGGACGAAATCGGACGCGTCCTCACCTTCCCAGTGGGCAAGCGCACGATCCATGGATGCGGTGACGCCGAGCACGTACGCAATGGCGGTAGGCAGGTACTCAGCGCCGATCTTGAGTTCTTCCGTCAGCGCCTGACGCGCTGTGTCCAGTGCTATGTCCTCGGTCGGGCGAGAGGGGCCGCGTGTAGCGGAGCGTCCGGTCTCGTCCTGGCCCGCCGTCGGAAAACGTCCCCGGGCGGTCAGCGCGTCGTCGTAGGCAGCCGACATCTGACACAGTTCGTCGACCGCTTCCTGAAGGCGGCTGACCAGTCGTGACAGGCGATGTCCGCTGACGTGTTCGGAACGATAGGTGACGCTCCGCGGCCGGGCAATTGCCGTGCGGCCGGAAGGCGTCGTCCCGTCTGTCTGCATTCGCTCCCCTTTGTGATGAATTGGAAAAACCGGCCAGCGGGTATGACTTATGGCGTACGCCACGCCTCACCTGCACGTATGGCGTACGCCACAGGACAACGTTCAAATATTGCAGTTATCGAATCGTGACCTTATGAAGGATCTGTGAACGATCGTCAACGTCGAGACACCGCGGGCCGATCGGCCCTCACTGCGGGCGCCCGGCCTCTTGACCTGCGAGAACTGACAGCCAGTCAGCCATGTCACGATCCGACTTCAGCCGGTTGCACTCCGCGCACGCCGGCGCAAGGTTGCTCCACTCGTGAAGTCCGCCCTTCGCAAGTGGAGTGATGTGGTCCACCTCGGGTATTACAGCCCCGCCGAAATCGGCGTCACAGTAGGCACAGGACCACCACTCCAGCTCCTCCCAGAGCTGGACCACGTCCGCCCGGGAGGGCCCATGAGCAGCACTGACGAGCCGCATTGGCGGCATGATGCCCATGGGGCGCCCCACCCTCCGGGCAATCGCGGGACGTTTTCCAGCCAGCCGACGGTTAACGGCGGTTACCGTGCGTGGCACCGTCATGCGCGGGCAAGCTCCGCGGCTGCTGCCTCCTCCGGGTGTGCCGCGTACCAGGGGTCGTGCTCGATCATGGTGGCTGCCGTCTTCATGTAGAGGGACCCCCAGCTGCGTCCGCCAACCTCTGGATCGGTATCAAGCGGAACCCCGAAAAAGTCCATGTGCATGGCCCGTCCGACCTCCCGCGCCACGTCCTCCGCGATGTCGTCGGGGGCACAGCCGAGGGCCTCATCGTGGATGGGGAGGAGTAGGTAGTCCGTCAGCCCCTTGTCATCCATGTCGATCAGTGCCTGACACAGCACGTCGCGTGCGGTGCTCTGCACCATGTAGTTGGTTGCGGCGTACACGCGGTCGCGGTCCAGCGGAAGGCGCCGGCCAACGGGGGTCCAGACGACGAACCCGTCCGCCCGCGCGTCCCGCTGAAGCTTGGACGAATAGCGCTTGATGCCTCGGTACGTACGGTCGTATGCGGCAATGGCTTTCTTGACGTCTGGGAGCGGTGCGCCGGTCTGGCGGGAGAGCGTTACCGCTCCTCCGCCGTAGACCTTCCCGAACCCGACGCCCTTACAGAGCTTGCGGTGGAACGTCGAGTAGTCGGGCCCGTAGATCAGCTCTGCCGTGAACCCGTGGAGGTCCCGGCCCTCCGCGATGGCGCGCTTCATGACCGACTCGTCCGCCAGGGCGGCAAGGACGCGCATCTCTACGGCTGCGTAGTCCACGCTGAAGATCCGCATCCCAGGGTCCGGCAGCAGCGCCCGCCGGATCGTCCAGTCCCCCGATGGGAGCTGCTGGAGCGGTGGCCCCGAGATGGACATACGTGCCGTTCGGGCCTGAAGGCTGTTGATCTTCGGGTGGATGCGGCCGGCGCCGTCCAGGCCGTCGCGCATGGCGATGCCGTACGACGTCGCCCACTTGCCAGCGCGCTTCGAGCGGAGCACCGCGTCCGCCAGAGGGTTGGGCGTCCTGGTCCCGCGCGGCTGCCAGTGTTGGTCAAGGTCGGCAAGGTCGAGCAAGATCGACTTGTCTACCTTCAGGGCCCCGCTGTCAGTGCGCTCGGTTAGCGTCTCCCCCATGCCCAACAGAGCTTCGCTGACCTGCTTCGGCGCATTCACCGACGTCACGCCGTACTTCCGCGCCAGGCCCGCGTGATGGCCCGCTTCCTCCTCCAGGCGTCCGACGAGGCCGCGGACGTAGTCCTGGTCCACAAGCATCCCGCGCCGCTCCATGCGGGCGCAGACGAGCATTACGCGGTGCTCGAAGTCGACGAGGCGTTGGGGGATCCCAGCTTCCGCGAGGCGCTTACGCAGTACGGGCAGGAGACGGCTAACAAGGATGGCGTCCAGGCCGGCGTACTGGAGATAGATCGCGTGGTGGATGCTGATCTCTCGCCACCCCGTCGCCTTCGTCGCCCCAATGCTGCGGAAGACGGCCCCAAGGTCCTCTTGAGTGTCAGGCGCGGACGGGTCTACGTCCTTCGCGCACAGTTCCTTGAGGCGCAGTCCGTATCCGCCTTCGTGTCGAGGTCGCGGATCGAACAGGTGAGCGAGTATCTTCGAATCGGTCGACTTCGGGCCCAGCACCTCCAGGGGGGTACGCAGATGCCTGTCCAAGACCAGAAGATCGAACGTCGCGTTATGGAAGACGAGACGAGGCAACGTCAGGAGTGCCCAACGTGCGGCGTCCTGAACCTCCGGGCGGCCCTCGACCTGGAGTACCCACGCATCCTTGGCGTCGCCAAGCTGCACCGTGCGCAGGCCGTACGACGGAGAGAACGTATCGAGACCGGTCGTCTCCGTGTCCGCACCGATCATTTCGCCCGCGGCCGCCTTGCGCTCGACCCACCGACGGAAGACGTCGAGATCCGCGGCCGTCTCGGGGACATGCGTCAGGGTCTCGTCGCCCGCGACGGTGTAAGGGAAAAGCCTCACGCTGCCTCCTCTCTTGTCTGCCCGAAGATGTCTTTCGGCCCGGTCGTTTCGGGGCCCTCGTCGGGTACCTCCTCCGCGTCCCGCTGGGCTGCCTGCACCTCCGTGTCGGAGGCCAGACGGATCCCGTCGAAGCCCCACCGGCCGCCCCTCTTGGCTTTCTGGAACCCCCTGGACTCCAGCTCCACGCCAAGCGCCCATCCGCTGAGCACTTCCTTACGGCTGAGTCCCGCGTCCTCCGCCCACTCCGCGTAGGCGCGACGGACCGCCATCGGGGCCACCCGCGCGCCGGACTCCTGAACCAGCCGCGCGGCGATGAACTCCGCTAGACGGTCTTCGCTCTCGCGGTAGTCCTGCGTGGCGGTGGCGACGGATCCCGGCTCCTGGAGCCCGTTCGCGTACCACTCCTGAGCGCCACGCACGGCCCACGCGAGGATGCCCTCCGCCTCCGCCCGGAGCTTGGACGGAAGGTCGGTGTCCGCCGTCGACCCGCGCTTGAAAGTCGCTTCGAAGGGGATCAGCTTTACGCGTCGCCAGACACCCAAGTCCTGGCTGAGGATCGCCGGCTTGTAGTTCCCAGCCACCATGAGGAGGAAGCTGGGGATGTACGTAAAGGGGTTCCCGTACAGCCTGCGCGCCGTAACGGGGTCTCCGCCGGTCAGTTGCTTGACGAGAGCCTCCGCCAGGCGGCTGTACTTCTCCGTCTCGCTCGCCGTCACGAGCCTTGCCCCACGGAGCTCGGCAAGCTCCGGGGATGCCTGACCCACGGCCGTGCGCTGCTCGAAGGTGCTGAACTCTGTCGACTTCGTGACGCCCTTGAAGACGTGCAGTAGCGCGTCCAGGAGCGCGCTCTTACCGTTGCTCCCCTGGCCGTGCATGAAGACAAAGCACTGTTCCGCGGTGCTGCCCGTGATGCCATAGCCGACGAGCCGGCGCATGAACGCTGGCATCTCCGGGTGGTTGGGGAAGACCTCCGTAAGGAAGGACTCCCACCGCACCGCCGGGGCGTCCGGGTGGTACGCGACGTCGAGCCGCTTCGTGATCATGTCAGCCGGGGAGTGCGGGTGGATCTGCCCCGTCCGCAGGTTGATCGTCCCGTTCTTGACTGACAGAAGTTCCGGAGCCGCGTCGAAATCGCCAGCACGCGCCGGGACGCCAGGCACTGAAGGCAATACCTTGATGACGTCCTCGATAGCCCGGTTCGTCAACGCCTTCAGCGCCAGCTTGCGCGCTCCGTCGTCGCCCGACGCAATGAGTTCGGCGCCCATCTGAATCAAGGCTGCCTTCACCTCGTCGTTCCCGGGTGCCCACACTGTGCCGTCCCAGACAAGGAAGCCGAGTCCCTGCGCGTACCGCACTCCCCCGCCATTGCGCGCCATGTAGTCGCGCAGGCGGACCGCTATGCCGGCGTCGGTCTGGTCGAACGCCCCGCGGGCCGACTCTGTCATCGTCTGGAGAGCGGCATCCGTGGCTGAGGTCTCCACCGCCGCTGACTCCTCCGAAGCCTTCGACTGCACTAGCTCCACAACGGCCGCAGCGCGAACGGCACGGTGCAGCTCCGCAGGGAACCCCTCAGGGTTCCGCTCGCGCCAGTCCGTCAGGTCGTCGCCGTCGTGCGGGATCTCCAGGCGGCGCACCATGACGCCCGCGCGGACGAGGGCGACGGCAAGGGAGTCGGTGAACCCGGCTCCCGCGCGGTCCCGGTCACCCGCGATGACGACGTCCAGGTCCCTCAGCCCCTCCGCAAGTTCCGCGACGAGGGCGGCATTCCGAGCCAGACCGGCGCCGCGAATGGCCACCGCGTCGTATCCGGCGCCCACGACCGTCAGCGCGTCGGACGGACCCTCGCAGACGAGCACGGTGTCAAAGCCGGCACCGCTCCTCATCACTCCGTACTTCGCCCACGTCTTTCCGTCGACGTTCGTCAGGCCCACCCAACGCGCCGGGCAGGAGCCGGAAAGATCCCGGCCCTGAAGTCCACGAACGATGCCGTCGAAGCCGGTCAGAGGCACAGTTAGCCGCGGGTATCGGGTGAAGCCCCGGGACAACCACGGCTGAGGGCGGTCCCCAGGATGGCTGTAGCCAACGCCCAGATCCTCCGCCGTCTCCGGTGAGAGGCCGAAGCGCGCTATGAGGTAATCGGTCGCGGCGGGCGACGTCCCCCGCATCAGTTCTGTTGACGTCTCGTCGACGAACATCCGCAGCCCGGCAATCTCCGCCGGCCCGATCGTCTCCGGCGCCTTCGCGCTGACGGTCCGCGCGCCCTTGCCATCGACGTCGAAGAGGGCGGAGGCGGGCAGCGGGATCGCCTTCAGGATGTCTGCCTTCTCGCACCCGGTACGGCACACCATCAGGAGTACGCCGTCACCCTTAAGCGTCAGCTTCAGCGACGGGTGCGCGCGGTCGTTGTGCGCCGGGCAGAGGGCAAGGTAGCCGTCGTGATCCTCCTCCACGCCCTTCAGCCGCGCCAGGATGTCGGTCAGTCGCAAGGTCTCTCCTCTCGCGGGTATGTCGAAGGGGCGCCCCGGAGAGCGCCCCTTGTTGCGGTGTTCGGTTGTGGTGCTAGTCGTGCGAGTAGTGCTCCACCTCGATGCCTTCCCGCCGGACGGTCACCTGTGCGTGGTCGCCGAACGCTTCCATCAGGACGTTCTCGAATGCGCCGCCCTCGATTGCGCCGCAGAGTGCCTGAACGCGCTCGTAGCGTGCCTCGTCCGGCCCCTCGTACGGCAGATACTCCCTGGTCTCCCACTGATAGGGCCGGCGTCCGAGGGAGGGATGCGAGCTGTCGGCCTCCAGCTCGTAGAGGTCTTCGACGTCCCCGTCCGCGTCAGTGCGCACCCATAGCCCGTACGCGGAAAACTCGCACGGATCGCCGTCGTTGAAGTACGGCGTGTACTGCTTCCAGCCGAACTCAACGATCGTGGGATCGTCGAGAACTGCCTGCACGACGGGCTGAAGCTCCCCGATCGGCCGCTGAGTCACGCGAGTGCTTGCTTCGGAGTAGTCTCCTTCAACGGGCATGCCGAGAAAGTTCCGTGCACCGGTCATGCTGCGACTCCTTCGGGCGTGTTAAGCAGCAGGTGTGATAGCGGTACGGTCTTGCGGCGGGCTCCGGACATCCACGGCGAGACGGCCATGCCGGCGATGTAGTCCGTCGGGGATGGGAGCCAGCCGAGATCCTCCAGGATGTGCCGTTCGGCGATCAGGCGAACGGGGATCCGCTTTCGCCCGACCGTCAGGGTGTCGCCGAAAATTCGCTGACAGAGGTAGACACCCGCCGTGTGGTGATACATCGACCGGTGCCGGACATCGCCGATGATCTGCTTGGAGCTGTCGATGAACTCTTCTATCGGGAGGTAGTCGTCCGGCGTACCGCCCCACTTACGGGCGGCCGACTGCGCGTGGTGCCAAGAATTCACGCCGCCTCCCGGTGCTTCGCGTCGACGTCGCGCCAGAGGTCGGAGTACACCGACCGGAGCGCGTCCTCCATATCCCTCAGCCGGTTCATTAGCCGAACATCCGTCGCCAGGTCCCGCACGACGTACGCGTCCGCAGCCCCCCTCATCCGCCGCTTGATGACCGCACAGCCGAAGGGCTCGCCAGCGTGAATCGCCTCCCTGTTGGCCTGCGCGATGTAGTCCGAGAGCGTGATCGTCTTCTCCGCCTTCGCCTCCAGGGCGTGAAGGTAGTAGCCGTCTATGTCCCCGATGTCCTTCGCGCCCATCTGAACGTTGCGCCGGGCGGCCGGGTTGTGGTGGTCGCGGAGGTAGGCGACGAGGGCGGACTCCCACGCGGTGCCCTTGGCCTTCGCGGGGTTAGCCACGGACACCGCCCCTCACCACGTCGGCGATGTCCTCCAGGAGCAGGCCAATACCGGGCCAGTCCTGTACAGCCTTCGCACGTAGCTCCTCCTCTACCTGCGCCCGAACCGTCGCTTCGATGTCCGCCACGATGCCGGCTTGTCGATACGCCTTGTCTCCGTACCAGCGCTCGAAGACCTCCCACACTGCCGGGGTGATCGCGTGCTCTTCGCCGTCGATGATCACCGTCATGCGCGCCCCTTCCACGGCAGCTCCTCAGCTGGCGTCCCCGACTCCACGCGATACAGCAGCGCCCACCCGTCGGCCGTACGCTCGTAGATCTCTCCTCCGCGGGCGCCGTCCCACGTGCTGTACGCGACGGCAGACTTCGCGCGCCCAAGACCGGGGTGATATTTCACCGTCGGCACCCGCCCCGGAACGATTGAGGCGTAGGGGTTGAACTTCAGGCAGGCTCGGTAGCGGGCGCACTGGGATTCCATGGGTTGTGCCATCAGGCCTCCCGCACGTTGTGGGACAGCTCCGGCACGAACTCGCTCGTGAACGTCAGACGCTCTACCTCCACCGACTCCACCCGCCGGAATGCCTTGAACCCGGCCACGATCCGAGGGACGCGCGCCTTGTCGTATTCCAGACGCTCCCGTACCTCCTCGCGGCTGTGGGCGCCGTTCGGATACGTGTACTTGAAGAGCGCGCGAATCCTGTAGACCTCGTTCGGCTCAGCCATCAGATCAACTTCTCCTCTCGGTTCATCACGTGCACGAATGCGCCCCGCGCAAGCGCCACGCCGGCCGCCTCCCAGTAGCGGGGCCAGTCCTTCCGCGACGTCGCAGCCGCGCGGATGTAGATGCAGTCATCGGGGCCCGCGCTGCGGACGTCGCCCAGGGCGGGCGCGACAGCATCGTCGATGACGAGGAAGGCGCCCACTAGTTCGCCGACTTCCGCATAGGGCCGTACTCGTCGACGGCGTACTGAAGCGACCGCCCGACACTCCATGACCCGTTCAGGGCCCGCGGCTCCCCCGCACTGTTGAGCCCGAAGATCCACGGGTCTCCGCTGTCGTCCAGGTACGTCGCACCCATGTCGTAGGTTTCCCCACGGTAGGTATACGTCGTCGACGGCTTGGGCGCCTCCGGCCGCTGGAGCGCCTGGAGAATCGCGACGGCGCGCCTCGTGCCGTCCGCAGCGCCGACGATCTCACACAGCTCGTCAGCCTCGTCTTCCGTCAGCTTCAGAACGACAAGGGTCTCCTCCACCGTGCGCGTTGTCGTCTCGTACTCTGCCGTCGCCATGTGCTCTCTCCTCCGTCGTGTGGTCCTACGCCGAAAGCCCCCGGGACCGTAGTCACCGGGGGCTGAGGGCGGGGCGGTTAGATCTTGGTCAGGGGGCCGTAGTAGCCGACTACCGACATCAGGGAGTCGCTGTACTCGTCGATGTCGCGCCGCCCGTTCATCCCGCCGCGCGGTACGCCCTGGACGGCTACGAACCGCCACGTGTCGCCGTCCTTGTCGCGGTACTCCGCGTCCAGGTCGTACGTCACGCCGTCGTGTGTGTAGGTGTTGGCCGCCACCTCGTCCAGGAGCTCAACCTCTGCAACGTAGAGCGTGTCTCCGTCGTCGAGCTTCACCCTGAACGGGTGGGGGTCGCCCCGATGCGACCGCCAGTCGAGACCAACGTCGGTCACCTCCCCTGTCCTCCCATGGCTAAGTGATGCGTACGTGGCGCGGACGACCCGCACGCGGTCACCTACCTTGACTTCCCGGGGCTCGGCCGGCGCCTCCACCCTCGTGAGGCCGTCCTCACGTGGCGTCGAGTGGCGCCCGTCCGGCTGCTCGACGATCCAGTACGGCTCACCGTCGCCCGTGGCGATGAACGGACCGGCAACGATCGAGCCGCGGATGCCGACCAGGGGGTTACGCACCTCGTCACCGATGGCGAACTTCGGCAGTGGCTTCAGATCCGAGTCTGTCTGCGAGCGCTCCACACCGGATCCGTCCTTCACCACATACATGGTGTAGCGGCCGAAGGAGCTCTTGAACGGGCCGTAAGTAACCTCACCGTCGAACGAGTCCAGCACCCGTACCCGCTCGCCGATCTTCAGCGGCTCCGTCACTTGCTCTCCTCCGCGATGCCGATGACGACGACGTGTTCGGCGCTGACGGTGCGCTCCATGAGCGTCGCGCGGGCGATGAACCCGCTGTCCCGCCCGGTCGGCTTGACCCGCAGCATCGGGACGACGCGCCCCGACTGCTTGTCGCTCTTCGTCTCCAGAACGACCGCCTCCGAGTTCCGCACCCGGTTCCCCTGGCGCGTCGGGTAGGCGATCAGGACGCCGGGGCGGATCTCCGCTCCGGTGAAGTCAGTCAGTCGGGCCTTGCCCATTGGTACTCTCCTCCGTGAGTGCGTCGTGTGACATGAGCCAGCGGAACGCGTGGTACGCCTGGTGAGGCACCACGCCGTTCCCGATGCGGCCCAGCTGTTCTTTGTGTGTGAGGCCCGGGACATCGGTGACCCATCCGGGCTCCAGGCCCATCAGCCATTCAGCGAACTTGGGGGCCAACTTCAGACCCCCGCGCGGGCCGCGCATGATCGGGACCGGGGCGGCCGTTCCGCGGATGACCTCCCACCGGTAGACAGCCGTAGCGAACTCTCCCCACCACTCGGCCGGCGAGTGCGGCCCGTCGTCAGGGAGCTCGTCATCCGGGCTGACGTTCAGCAGGAAACAGACCTCGTCCTCCAGAGTGGGCCCATGCCCGCCTGCCTTGCGCTTGTCCGGGTGCTGGGCGCTCCCGTTGTTGGCCAGATTGGCGGTCGGCGTCTTGAACAACTTCTCCGCCTTCTCCCTCGGGAACAGGCGGCAGACGGCCGTAACAAGGTCGTCCCCGCCGCTTCCCTTACGGTCCCGCTTTGCGTAGTCAGGTCCGCGGTAGGCGTCAGCTACGGTCGGCGTCGGCAGGTGTGGCAACGCAGAACCAGCGGTCTCGATGATGCGGAGCCCCGATGTCGGAAGCTCGTAGAGTCGTCCACCGCGCGTCATACCCGATGTCGTGAAGCGATGTGAGCACTGCTGCTTGTCCCCGATTTCGGAGTGCTCCCACGTTCTCCAGGAAGACGTGTCGCGGTCGAAGAACCCGTATGGCTTCAGCAACGTTGAACCAGATTCCGGAGCGCTCATCTTTGATCCCCTCACGCCGTCCGGCGTTGCTGATGCCCTGGCACGGAAAGCCGGCTGTAATGGTGTCGATGCCTTCGTCGAGCAGCACGCCCCACGATTGGTATCGGATGTCACCGATGTTCGGTGCGTCAGGGAAGCGGTACGCCATCACCTGGCAGGCCGCTCCGTGCACCTCAGCTACGACGGTGACGCGGTCCCCCGTGAGCTGCTCGACTGCGATTCCAAGTCCGCCGTATCCGGCGCACAGCTCAAGAATCGGCATCCTCTCTCCTCTTCAGTGTGCGTAGAATCGTGAGTACGCCCGCCCCTCCCGACTGCAATTCGGGAGGAGCGGGCGCAGTTCGTAGCCGCTAGGCGGCGTCGGCGAGCGGGGCAGCAGCCTCCGCCGCGCCCAGCACCGTCACCACGGGCTTGTTGTACGAGACGTCCCGGCCGGCCTTCGTCGTGTACGACACGTTCTCGATCGCGAGCGTCGCGCGGACCGGACCGTCGTAGGCGTCGACGTCGGCGAGGACGTTGTGCAGCACCTTGACGAGCTCCCACGAACCGCTGTTGAAGCGGAAGAGCCCCAGGTCCGGCGCCTTAGCCAGCTTGAAAACCACATCGATGGACGGCTTCGGTCCGCGCCCCGCCTTCGCCTTGTCCTTGCGGTCCTGAAGCAGCGGCGGGCAGCCGCACGGCGTGCCCTTGTCCTCGTCCGGCGAGAGGAATTCCACGCCGTCGCAGTGGTGGACGAGGCCGGTCATGCCGAACAGCTTCATCGACGCGTCGATCTTGTCGGACGACTCGATGATGATCTCTATCGACGAGGAGTCGGTGAGGATCTCGATGTTGTCTTCCTTGTCGGTGTCCCACTCCTCCGGGTCACCGCCCATGAGCCGCGCGATCTCCGCGGCGACGACCGGATCCCCCGTCGTCACACGCCACTCGCTCAGTGCTTCCGGCTGCTTCCCAACGAGGCGACCGGACCGGAATCGCCCAACGAAGTCATTCGAGAACTGCCGCTCGCGCGGCTTCGAGTCGGGGTCCGTCTCCCAGATGCGGCGAATGTTGTCTGCCAAGAGTGTGCCTCCAGCGTGAGTGTCTTATGTGAGCGTCCCGTCCTGCTCACACACTTGTTATGGGGTGGGGTCGGCCGGATGTTCAGGTCGGGAGGACTAACTTCCGTCGACGTCCGACCCGAGGCACCACACCGTCGAGCCGTCTTCCTCCGTGCCTGCGCACTCCAGCCGAGGGGGTCCGTAAGTGCACTCACGGTTGGCCGCGTACTCGCGCTCCGCTCGTGGGACGAAAGGACGGCGCTCGCGTTCGGCGTCCTCCAGCTCGTGCAGGGAGCCGTAGACGGGGAGAAGGTGAGACTCCAGGAGATCCCGCGGGGTCTCAGCGCACATTGTCTTGCCGCGCACCCGGCGCACCTCGTCAGCGAAGGCCCTGTGCCGGCGCAGCTCTGCGGACAGCGTTGCGATCTCCGCCGCCTTCCGGTCCATGGCCTCCGCACCGTAGGTGTAGGCGTCGGCTGCGCGTCCGCGGGCGGAGAGCCAGGCGAGGCGGTAGCGGTTGCGCTCACCTTCGGCGCGTTCAGCGCGGATCGTCTCTTCGTACGCCGAGTCGAGGATCCTGGAGCACGTACGACACGTCGTGTGCCACGACAACCGGCTGTCCAGCTCCACGAGGGCCGCCCGCAGCCGCGCCGCCTCGTCCTCCGCGTCGACGAGCGACGTTGCCAGGGACCGTGCGCTTTCGTCGTAGTACGCCTCTATGCGCTCGTCGCGAGTACGCTCAGACACCGCTCTCCGCCTCTCTGACGGCCTGCGCGATGAAGGCCGACCACATGTGTGCCTTGCGTGACACCGCCCGCTCAAACGGCTCGCTGTGGGCCCGGAACGCCTCCGCGGATGTCGGACCTGACTTCAGTAGCAGCCGAAGTTGCAGCGCCCGCGCGTAGCGCTGGTAGGCGCGGAGCTTCTCCCTGGCCTGCGCCAGTTCCCAGTAAGTGCGTTCCTCGCGGATCCGGGCGTAGCCACCACCCTCACACCGATTGCAGGCAACGGCGCGCCCGTGCCATGGCGTCTCGCGGAACTCCTCCCGGTCCAGTCGGCGACGGCAGCGGTCGCACAGGAGTGTGTTCTTCCCGCGCGGGTGCCGTCTCTCAAAGTCATCGCGGATGGCGTCAGCCAGGGTGTAGCGGCGGGGGTTGGCGACGCTCACTTCACCAGCCTCCAGAGATCCCCCGGCGTCACGTCCCCGGGAAGTCGTCCGTCGTCAAAGAGGTGCACGCCGGCCCGCTTGTAGACCTCGTCCACGAGCTGTGAGCAGATCATGTGCCCCGTCGACGCCACGAAGTCACGAACGAGCCGCGGGCGTACGTGGAAGCGAGCCGCAGCTATGGAGGCGTAGTCGAGGAAGCTGTACGGCGTCCCGACAAGCGATCGCGCTTCGTCTCGGATGCCGAACCGCTGGTCGGTCGTCAGCGGGATACGGCCCGTCGACCACGCCACCACAGGGGATGCTTCCTCCAGCGGTATCAGCTCCGCCCCGCCGGGCATGGCTTGGACGACCTGACCGGCGCCGACGTAGACGAAGGCATGGTGGACAGGCGCACCATCGCCTACGAGCCACTGGCCGGCGCCGACGAAGGCACCGGCCACGCCGCGGATCTTCGTCAGGGCGAAATCGCCCAGGAACGGATTGGCATGACTCACTTGCGGCCCCCGGTCGAGAACGAAGCCAAAATTCCGCAGAGCCACACGCCGGCCGCCTGCTCCGCCAGGGTGGGTGACCACCCGCGCGCCTCCAGCTCACGCTTCATTCCGTCGGCGGCGTCGTAGATCGGGGTCAGCACCCCTGCCAGGTCAAGCATGGCCACCGCGACAAGATGCCGTACCTCGTCGGCTGAGCTCGTCTTACCGTCGCCCTCCATCACTTCCCCTTCCCGTGATCTCCGGCCAAGCTCTCTACAACGCCCTTTGCCCGGCGGCGCACCCTGCTTCGGCGCTCCAGGTCCTCCACCGCGAGCTGACAGCCGCGCACGACGGCAGACAACTCGTCGGGGAAGTCGTGGAGGGACACGCGGACGCACGCCATCTGAAGCGACCCGACGAGCCAGGGCTCACGGATTTCGACGCGGATAAGCCCCCACATGCTGGGCGTCTCCAGGCGCACGCGGTAGAAGAGCGGCGCGGGCAGAGCCGGGGCGCCGGCTGCCACGAGGTCGGCCATGGTCACGCCCTCACCTCCAGGGCGTCACGCAGGACTCCCGCTTCGTCCCAATCGGCAACGTCGCCGAAGTCGCGCACAAGCCCCAGTGCTACGCGGATGATGTCCAGCTCCCGCGCGGTCAGCTCAACGGTGTACGTCGCCGTTGCGGTGATTTTCGCCATCAGTCCCTCTCTCCGTCCGCCAGAAATTCGGCCACTCTGATCACGTCCGTGACGCCAGGGGTCTCGCCCCACGCGTACGCCGTCACTGCCGTGTGGGCGGCGCGGAAGAGCTCCAGCCGCCGAACCGCACCTTCCGTCATACGCGCTTCGTCGGAGAGGTCTCCGGGGTCGATGTGGGTCACTGCTCCTCCGGGTCGATCAGGCTTGCCGCACCCTTCGCGGCCCCGCGCTCCAGCGGAAGGAGCGTTAGCGATGCGCGCTCCCACGCACGGATGCGCGCTGCGTTCCGCCGCGACGTTTCACGCTGGATCTCCAGGAGTGCGGCGCTCAGCTCTTCCAGCTCCTCCATGTCGGCCTTAGCTACGAGACGTGACCAAGCGCTCATGACGCCTCCGGGTCGATCAGATTGGCGGCAGCGACGAACGCCAGGTGCACAGGGCCGACCTCTCCCGGGTCGTAGTCGTAGACCCGGATGCGCACGGCTAGTTCGTGCGCGTGCTGCGTCAGGAACCGTTCCGCGAAGAGCGACGCGTCTCCGGCGTCGAGGCGGGCGTAGTCCTGGAGGAACTCCGTCAGCTTCGCCTGCGTGCTCACCGGTAGCCCCTCCACTCGTCCTTGACCCGCGCGACCATGGCCTTCGCGTCGCGCTCGTTGCTCTGGTACGTCCCGCCGCGCGACTTCAGGAGAAGATGCGCAAGCCGACGGACGAGGAGCTCCTCCGCGGTCACCACGGGAGGATCACCTCCGCTTGGTTGACGAGGGCCTGGAGGTCCGCGGCGGACATGACCACGGTCGCGATGGTCTCGCCCTTCGGGTTCCTCGTCTCCAGGTCGTAGGCGTGGTTCCCGTGCGGCCGAACTGTGACGGTCGAACCGTCAGCGGTGTGGATGGTGGATGAGCGCTTCACGGTTATCTCCTCTGCTACTTGGTGCCGAAGTCGAAGCCCTGCACGCGGCCGTCCGCGTAGTGCACGAAGGTCTCGGCCCTTCCGGTCTTCATCCACCGGTAGTGGCTCACGTGGCCCAGTACGGGCTCGCCGTAGACCTGCGGAGTGGCCGTACCACGGGAGTCACTCCACTGCTCACCCCAGCGATCCCCGCAGCACTGGCAGTCACCAGCGCCGTCGAAGTAGAGACCGATTTCCTCGGCACGAGCGTTGGCGACCGCCGCGGACTCCGCCTCCACAATCACGTTGACGCTGATCCCGGCGCGGGCGTCGAAGGTGAAACCGCCGCCGCTGTTGTTCTGGCTGTAGTGGAAGAACATGAACGCTCTCTCCTCTGCTGTGTGGGTACACGCCGAAAGCCCCCGGCGCCGAAGCAACCGGGGGCTAGGTGTTGCGTATGTGGTTTGCGTTAGTAGGTGACCGGCGGAATGCAGATCTCCAGGGGATCACCTACGAACTGGCCGTTCTGCACGACGTTGAGCTCCACGCAGTAGAGTTCGCCGCCGCTTCCGTCATCCAGCTCGAACCCGTCATCCGCGGCAGCCTGGATCGCCGCTTCGATGGCACGGGCGTGCTCTTCGAGGGTCATGCCTCGTCCTCCTTCAGGCGATTCAGTAGCGCTGCGGCAAGATCCGCCGTCTCCTGGGAGACGTACCACGCGACGCCCCGCGACTGACGGGCGCCATTGCGTCGGGTCAAGAGAAAAGCGTCACCGTCGGGCACGACGACGTATCGGACACGCTCGATGCGCGCAGCCCGCTCTGCCTCCAGGGCTGCGGCGTACTCATCGGGGGTCATCGGATGCTCGGTCCTTCCAGCAGAATCCGCACGGCGGCTTCCGCAGCGTCGACACCACAGTTGAACCAGACGTCAGCGTCGTCGACGGAGTTGCCGTCCCGACGCTCTGCTTTGATCGCGTCAAGAGCCTTGATCAAGTCAGTGGCAGTCACATAGCTCCTTCAGTGCGGCGTCGGGCACTGGCCGCGCATGCAGCCGTGCGTCCAGCAGTAGTCAGGGCTGCGCTCGTCGCTCATCGCCGGCTCCCCGTCTTCTTCGCCGGTGTGGGCGGCTTGGGCTTGAGCTTGGGCTTGGTCGTGGGGACTGTCTTCGTCTTGGGGTGGTCGATGTCCAGTTCGACCGTGGTCCCCGGCTGCGTGGGCGGGGACTCGTCGCACGCTGCTAGGGACAACACGAACAGCGGCACAGCCAGGATTACGAGGGCTAGGAAAATGCGCTGTCCGGGGGTCACGCTGTCACCTCCAGCCTTTGCGCCAGTCGACGCACCTTTCGAATGATGCTCTCCAGCGCATCACGGTCAGCGGCGCTCGTGTCGTACGAGCTGCGCAGCCACGCCCGCGCGTCCTTGGCGAACTGCGCCACGTCGGTGGCGCGCTCCAGCTCATCGACGCTTTCCAGGCCTTCGAACGGTGTCGGACAGGAACACCCGCTGTCCGTGGACCAGAACACTGCGCCATCCGCCGGCCGGTGCCAGGCGACGAACTTGCAGAACTCGTAAGAGTCCGCGGTGTCGACCTCCCCCAGTTCCTCCAGGCCGAACTTCTCGGGGCTGTAGTAGATGTTCTCCACGTGCTCTCTCCCCTGCGCATGCGTGAAAGAGGGGCGCCACGTGGACGCCCCTCGTTACGTGTGTGCCTCGCGCTACTTGCTCGTGCGGAACTTCCTGCTCATGTGCGCCGTCAGGTCGATTCCCAGCACCAGCAGCACGGCCGTGCCGTACCCGACGAGCGCCACCGGGGCAAAGAGCCCGTGGAGAGCGCCGATGACGACCATCAGCGCCCACGCCTCCAGAGGAAGCAGCAGTACTGCGCCGACGAGGGCCGCTACGGCTTCACACTCGCGGCGCTTCTGTGCCTCGTCGGCAGTCTCGATGCGGACGCTCATTCGCTCTCCCCCTTCAGTCGCGCG
This sequence comes from Streptomyces sp. NPDC006326, assembly GCF_040612915.1. Lineage (NCBI taxonomy): Bacteria > Bacillati > Actinomycetota > Actinomycetes > Kitasatosporales > Streptomycetaceae > Streptomyces > Streptomyces sp. NPDC006326. The sequence goes on from NZ_JBEXRC010000008.1 coordinate 172,244, forward strand.
ATTTCCCGCGCCTGGCTGACGATGACGTTCTTCAAGTCATCCACGAGGGAGCCAACAGGCGCCGTCGCTCCGATCTTCGCCAGCACGTCAGCGGTAACGAGGTCGGATGACACCCAATCCCGCTTCTCGTCGGCCGTCGTGTGGATGACCATGCGAGCCGGCTCCCGGCGTATGGCTGCTCGTGCCGCGCGCACCTCCGCCACGAGCGCCGCGTTCTTCTCGCGTGCCTCGCGCAGCTCACGGCGGAGAGGCTGAACAACATCTTCGTCGGTCCGCGCGAAGGACTCTTTCCACACGTTTCGCTGGTCGAGCGCCTCCCGCAAGCGTCGGCTTAGGTCCGCCGTTGAGCGCTTCGCCTCGTCCCGCTCCCGCCGGAGCTCTGCCACCGTGTGCCTGCACTTGGCCGTCTGGTCCTCAGTCGCGGCCGTGAGTAGGGCCTCCCACACCTGGCGGTCCATGCGCAGGCCGACCGTCTGTCGAGCAGCCCGAATGCGGCTGAGGGAGGGACCAAAGACCTCGGCATCCTCGTCGGCACACTGCACGAAGGCGGTGGACGTGCGGAAGGGACCTGCCTTGAGGCCCAGCTCTACGTAATGCGGCTCTTCGTTGTGCAGGACGTAGCCGCCGAAGAACTCGATCTGCTCGCCGTACCTCACGCCGCCCTCCGCTGCGTCCCGGTCTCCATCTCTCCGCCGGCTGCGATGGGCCGACCAACGACCTTCTTCTTGCCTTCGGCCTCCCAGTCGAAGACCTGGCGGAGGGCCTTGAACGCTTCGAAGACCTTCGGGCCGCACTCGACAGGCACGAGCTTCCAGCCCTCGGAGCGGACGTGAAGGACGGCACCGCCCACAAGGTCCGGCATGGGGATGCTCTCTCCGTCGGACGCCCGGATGATCCGGTCCGCGTAGCGGTAGGCGCTGAGCTGAAGAGCGACGGAGTCATACACCGACTTCGACGTCTTCCAGTCGAGGACGACGACTTCGCCGTCCACTTCCGCGATGGCGTCGAAGCTTCCGGCGTAGCCGTATGTGTCCGACCAGACTGTCTCCTCCATGTGGAGGAACTTCGGCTGTATCTCCTGAAGGAACTGATCGAACCACTGGACGTGTGGCTTGACGTCGACGTGCACGTGACGAAGCTTGATCACCTCGCCACGCGCCTGGCGCTCGAAGAGGTCGTGCGCCGTCGAGCCGAGGTCGGCAGCAGCCTTGCTCGTCCGTCGGTGCGCGTTCTTCAGGTAGTCAATGGCGCCCTGGGGGTCTCGCCGGCAGAGCTCGCTGACAATGTCCCAGTTGGTGACGGCTGCCTCCGCCGACTGCTTCGCGGCCCAGAAGGTCAGGAAGTCCTTCGGCAGCATCCCGACGACGCTCGTCACGCCGGGCACCTTCACGTGAGCGTCTTGCGGGTCTATGTAGAAGCGGGAGCCGCTCCTCTGGATCGTGCTTACTCCGGCCATCTGCCCTCCGTGTCTGTCTCTCTCTGACACAGGGGTTATGGGGTGGGCGCCGCCGGATGTTCAGGGCTGCGTCAAGATCTTTCGTCGACGTCCCCCGCAGGACCGACCGAGGGCCGAAGTACCAATCTGACCCCCTTTTTCAACTTCTCTCTAACGCGCTATAGAGAAAATGAAATAAGGGGTCAGGTTTGGTACTTCGGCCCGGTTGACGCGGTGGACGTACGCGAAGTGGAGGCGGATCAGGCCTCTGACTTGCGGCGACTGTGGCGACGCAGCTTGGTCAAAGTCTTCTGCGCTGCTTCAAGCTGCGCGTCGAGTCTGGCCCGCTGTCCGTCGGTCATGCCGTCGATGACGTCGGTGGAGAGCTGACTCAGGATGGACGCCACGCCTGTGGCCAGGCGGATGTGGTCGGCGACGAGCGAGCCCACAGGAGGAGCCGGCGGTGACGACTGCTCCGTCTGCTTCTTCCCCTTGGTCTTGGCCGGCGCCTTCGCGATGACTTCAGCGGCTACGATCTCCGCCCGCGCAGACGCGATTACGGCTGTACGGGACTTCTGCTGGACGCGCCACCGCTCCGACGGTCCAAGTGGCTGGAGCTTGTGGTCCTCCAGCTCCTCCGGTGTCGCGACCTCCCGGAGGATGTTGCCGATGTGGTACCTGACGGCCGCCTGGACGCTGTCGAGACTGTCTGGCGCGATGCCGGCGCCGCTGTAGATTCTGGCCGCGAAGTCGCGGTACTCCTTGCCTCGTCCGCCCCAGTTACCGGTTCTCCGCCTCATTTCGACGAGCACACGCGCGACGTTGCGGAGGAGGACTGTTTGCTCACCGCTGATCTGCTGATGCCGCTTGAGAGAGGCGATGCCTCGGGCCACCAGTGCCTCAGTGGATTCGTGCTCCAGGTCGATCATGGGAGTGTCCGTCCGGTCAACGGCCGCTCCACGTCCGCTCCGGCGGACAGGGTCAGTCGAGGGGGACATGCGTAAGCTCCTCAGGTCGGCGTATGCACAGAGTAGCGGCACCTTAGGGCGCCCTGGCAAGGGCGCCCTGTGACGGTTACGTGAAAGACTTCCCACAGATGCCGCAGACAATCGGACCGATGTCGAGCTTCGACTGAGCAAGCCAGATCCGGCGGGGAGGTGTGCACCCGCACTGAGCGCTAATCTTGTCCGCCCTTCCCGCCCTGGCCCGCTCTGGGGGCGCAACCGGCACCGGAGGGAGGGAAGCTAGGGCCGCGAGATCGTCAGCGTGCCGCTGTTGGGCCTTTTCAGACATCACCACGTCAGCGAAGCCGCGTGCCGGATCCCGGGGCTGATCTTCGGGCCAGTCAAGTCCTACCTCTTCGGCGGCATTGAGAAACGCCTCGTTGTGGTAGCGGCCACGTACGGTGGTATCTCTCAGGCCCCGGGTCCAGCACAGCACGTGGGCCGCCTCGTGGAGGAGTGCAGTCACGACCTCTTCCGGCCCGGCCGCTACTTGATGAGCGCTGACGCGAACGCCGTGCAGGACGTTGTTCGAGTCCAAACTCCATCGTCCTTGCGGATGAAGCACGAGTGCAGGCTTGGGTACTACTTCTAGATGCGCCTCTGGTAGTGCAGGGAGGTCAGCCCTAATCCGCGACCATGCGGCCGTAAGGATCTCTACCAAAGCGCCGGGTGAGGTCGGCATGATCGTCAGGGTACGCCCAGATGTCCCAAATCGGATCCATCCGTAAGTGCACTCACGGACTGCGCACGGGGCGTGCAGGTGCCTGTATGCCCGCTGCCTGGCGTGTGTAACCCGCCACGTGACGCACGTCACCTTCCGCTCGTGTAGATCATGTCATGCGCGTTACGTATCCATGGTCATGCCCTGGAAACGAAAAAAGCCCCCGCCCTCCCTGGTCTGGGAGAACGGGGGCTTTGAGGTGGCACTTTTTGTCACTGGTCGTACGACGGACTGACGCGCTTTCTCGTCGACTCTCCGACGAGGACGGGGAGGGCGATGGCACCGATGACGGCGGCTTGCTCCAGGTAGCCGCTGACGTCGAGGCCCGTCCATGCGCCTGCCGCGAGGATCACTGACGCGAGTCCCGCGCGGATCCTGACCGGCTCCTGCGCGGCGAAGATCTGGAGTGCGATGTAGGCGCGAAGGACGGCGCTGTTGGCAGCGCTAGTCACGCGGCTGATGAGCTTCCTCATGGGGTCCTTTCAGGAGTGGGATCGTGCATAGTGACGGGCGGACTCAAGGGCGGTGATCTCGTCCGCGATGAGCTCCAGGCGCGCCCAGAAGGCCGTCAGGTTGCCGTCATTACGGATCATGAAGTGGGCGTCCTCCGGGCCAAGGGCGCCTTCCGACTCGTGCTCCAGGTGCGGGACCCCGGGGCGGTCGATGTGGATCAGCTTGAAGCCGGCGTTCTTCAGGCTGACTGCCTCGTTCAGGTACCGGACGTCAGTGATAACCGCCGGGCGTCCGAAGTTGCGGTTCACCTCGTACGCACGGGCCAGGCCGGCGCGGAGCCAGACCTCCGGGTCCACGGCGCGCATGGAGGCGCCGAGCTCCTGAAGGGTTCGGCGAACCTCCGGCACCTCCTTGGCCGCCTCCCATCCGCGCATCACGACGTAGTCCGACAGGCGCACAGTCAGCGACACGTTTCGGTCGTCGGTACCGGCCCGCTCCACACCCACGATCGGGTCCAGCTTCAGCGCGGCAGCCTTCAGCGGGTCCGCAAACGCCACACGTTCATACCCGCGGTTGTCGACGAGCCACTGACCCGCGGTGTCCTTGCCGCTCCGTGCCCGGCCGATGATGCCGATGTTCATGCGTCCCTCTCCCCTACGGTTGGTGACGCAGGGGTTATGGGGTGGAGAGCCTCAGTTGTTCAGATCACCTGCAAGATTCCTACAGCGGCAGGATCGGGGTCAGGGCCCGCACCATCCACCGGGCAAGCTCGGCGTGCCCCGCATCCGTCGGGTGTACGCCATCGACGCCGATCGCCGTCGAAGCGTTGGCCGACGTGATGTAAGGGCTTTGCGAGCTGACGACCGTTCCCCCGCCGTTGCGGGTGTCGCCCGTCACGAGAGAGATGTACGGGAGTCCCGCGGCCGTCGCTGCCGTGCGCAGGGTCGTGTCCGTGGTTGTGATGCTCGTCGCCGGCGTGGCCGTCGGTGCGATGGGGCCGGTCACGATGATCTGAGTGTTCGGGAGCGCCGTCTTCGCTGCGGAGTAGAGGGAGGCTGCGGCAGTCGAGATAGCCGACTGCGACCCCGTGTTGTCGTTGTAACCACCCTTGATGATCAGCACGTCCGGTGAGTACGCCGTGACGTCAGCCGCCAGGCGATCACCGAAGATGGCGTACGAGCCAGCCGTTATGTACCCCGTTCCTCCGCGCGCCTGGTCCCAGACGTCAGTCACGCCAAGCATGCGTGCGGCCTTGTAGAGCCACGTCCCCGTTCCTCCGCCGGCGTTCTGCGTGCTGCCGTCGGTGATGCTGTCCCCGAGCACCATGAGCCGTCCACGAGCCGTCACCGGCCGCCAAAGCGAGGCAGACGGGCCGATGTAGATACCGCCGAACGGGACGGTGTAGAGATCGAAGCGCACGCGACGAACCGCCGACGAGCCGAAGTCCACCTTGAGCATGTGCCCGGATCCGGTCGTCGTCCCGCCAATGCTTACGGGGGTGGCCGTCAGGGGCTTGCCGTCGATGCTCAGCTTGTAGACAGACGCGCTGCTGATGTACTTGAACCGCATCTCGAAGACGCTCGCGTCCGTCACGAACTCGAACGCCCAAGATCCCTGCCCACTCGCGTACGTATGCGGGTACCGCGACGTCGGCAGGGCATAGGACGTGTCCGGGGCGGAGGCGCCGATCTGGAAGTCTGTTGCTCCCAGGAAGAGGAAGTCTCCGCGGACATCGGTGCCAGCCAGAGTCACCAGCGGAGGCGCGTACTTGACGGCGCTCGTGATGCTGCTAGTCGTCGTCTGCGCCGTCGTGATCGTAGGCGCCGTGCCGGAGTAGAGCGGGTCTGCCAGGGCGAGATCCGCTATGCCTCCACGTCGGATCGTCTGCCGCTGACGTGCAGCTATCGCCGTCTCGTTGACCAGGATGCGGTCCGTCGCGGATGCCAACGCGGAACCGGTGGCGTAAGCGCCGTTGGCACGCGTCACCTCAGCCGCAATGGCGCCGTCCGTGTAAGTCTTGGCGGCGTTGGTCGCGGCTGTCTGCGCCGTGGCGGCTGCTCCAGCCGGCTCCGCGCCGACGGAAGAGGCCGTCAGCACGACCGTTCCCGTCAGTCCGTTGACCGACGAGATGAGTGGCGTTCCGCTCAGTGGATGCCCAGAGGGCCAGGTCGTTGCCTTCGGGCCGTAGATCGACCACGCCGCGATGTCGATGTAGAAATCACCGTCGGCCCCCGTGCCTGCCGAGGGAGCACCGGACCCGGAAAGGATCGTTCGGCCGTCCACGCCGTTCGCACCGTTGGAACCCGCGGGGCCGACTACGGGGTAATACGTCCCCATGGACGGATCCGCCGGGGCGATGTCGGCAAGGTTGACCGCTGGCGTCCCCTGCGGGAGGTTGATGGAGTAGGTCCGGGAGCTGACGTCCTTGAAGCGTTCGGTGACGCTGTAGAGCCACCCGGTGGGCTGGCTGTTCGGGTTGTCAGTGGCGATCAGGACGACGCTGAACTGTCCGGACGGGTCGAGCGTCACCGTCACGGATCCGGCTGCGATGGTGTCCGCACCCGACAGGGTCAGCAGTGCCGGCGCTGTGAAGGTCACTGTGCCGACGAGGGGTGTACCGTCGGGCCGGACGTAGCGACCGTTCAGGGTTACCGTTGCGATGCCCGGAGGCATGCTCATGTGGCGTCACCTCCAGGTGGTGACTCGGATATGAGGTGGGCGGCGTCGTGCCACGCCTGCCACTCGCGGACTCGGGTGACGTCCTCTCGGACGTCGTCGATGTCGCTGCGCACGTCGTCGATGCGTGCATGGAGAGCGGCGCCCAGGGAGTCGAGCGTCTGGCGCGTCGCCGCACCGTCCTCCGCTACGGCGACGCGGGTACGCCGCAGAAGAGCGACGAGTGCGGGGGCCGCGCCGAGCCCAGCGGCGACCACTACGGCCGCCGCTGAGATCAGTGCGATAAGGACGTCGGGTCCCATCAGTCGGTGACCCCGAAGCCGTGCTTGGCGCCCAGCTTGGTCAGCGACGTCTTGCCCGGGTAGCCGTCCGCGTCGGCACCGGAGTAGCCAAGCCGACGCTGCCACGCCGCGTAAGCCGTCTTCGTCAGCGTGCCGAAACTGCCGTCCTTCGCGTACGCCGCGGAGAGCAGCCCCTCCGCCTGGAGCGCCGCCTCCACCGGGCGGACATCGCTTGGGTTCGTCGTCCCGCCCTGCGGGAGGCCGGGGTCACGCCGGGCCGCAGCGAGGAGACGGGAGAGGCTCACAGTCGGGCGCGAAGGCTGCGGGACCGGAGCGGACCCACCGCCCGCAGCGAGCAGTGCGTTCTTGTCAATGTTGCCCGGATCCCAGTGATCGTTTCCGGGGATGTTGCAGTGGCCGTAGTGGCCACCCTGTGACGTCCACGTTGCCGCGGAGCGGTTCGAATTGGCGGTGTAGGAGTCGGCCAGAGCGCCCGCCGGCCAGACGTCAGGGACGCCCCAAGAGCGGATGGCGCGTATGAGCGCCTTGAAGTTCGGACCGGGCGTCCAGTACGACGTGAAGGGCTTCGACGCGCGGGCCAGGACTTCGATCTGTATGCAGACCCGTCCGGTTCGGTTCGTGCGCAGCGTTCCGGCGTTCTTGAGTGCGCGGGCCGACTGGTTCAGCGGGCCGTACTGACCGAGCCTGTCAGTCGTCGGGTCGTAGAGGATGTGCGGCTCGGAGCTGACGGCCGACAGGTACGCGCCAACGGAGTTGAAGGCCGCATCCCCCGCCCCGCTCTCCGTGGTGTGCCAGACGACGCGGGGCGGTGCGTCAGGCGTGTCCATCGCACCGCCGATGCTTCCGTCTCCGAGTCGCTGAGCTTCGGGAATCCAGATTTCACCCATTGATGTCCTCTCCAGGGCATGAAAAAGGCCCCGACGAGGCGGGGCCTGAAATGGTTATGCAGTTGGCTACGAAAGCGGGTATCGCACTCCGTCGAGGGCGAGCCAGCGTGCTACGGCTGCCACGGGTGATCCGGTCGTCGGGGGAACCACGGCGGTCAAGTTGCCGTTCGGCTGCACAGTCAGCCACGCGAACAGATCGGCCGCCCACTCAGTGGCCACGATAAACGTCCGCTCCTGCGCCGGCCGAATGGCGGTTGGCAGGCTTGAAAGACGGAAGGCCGTGGCAGGGCTGAACGACGTGAATCCGGACTTCTGAACCTTCCCGCGGAGTTCGACTGAGTTGTCGATGATCCGGTAGGCCGGTGCCGTCGTGATGTATGCGGCGTATCCAGCGTCGAACGTCAGCGGTACCCAACCTCCAGGCAACATCGTGACCCACGACGTTCCATCGAAAATCTCCTTGCGTTTTTCGGCGATTAGGAAGCATTCCATTCCCGCCGTTGGCGCGGGCAAGACTGCCGCTCTGTCGTTGGCATCGGCGAACGCGAGGTTTAGCTTCGGAACGACGGCGTTTACCAGGTTGCTGGTGGCCGATTCGATGTTGGGCGGGTCACTGAGAAGCGGGTACGGCACGTTCTGGTCGAGGCCGTCAACTCCGGGCATGCGGAAGTCTCCCCAAATAGGTAGCGGGTGCGCTCCGGGAGCGCGGGAATGAGCGGACGGACGTCAGGGCGCCGTAGCGCCGACTACAATCCAATTCCCGTCCGCATTGACGGCCACCATGACTTTGTCACCGATGCTCGCGGTGTAGTGGCGGAGGCGCCTGACGGACGGCACGGGGCCGGCGGCCGTGGTGATGTTCAGCGTTCCATCCCCGTTGACGGCCGTCACTGTCGCCATGAGCCACGAGGCGCTGAGCTGCACTACAGCGTCCTGTGCGGCCCTCTGGATAGCCTCTGCAAGCCGCGTCATGCCGTGTCCTCCTTGCCCCCGCGCAGGGTGATGGATGAGCTCCCTGTGGCCGTCAGAGGGATCGTCAGGGCCTGGAGCAGGAAAAGGTTTCGACGACGTGCGTAGCGCAGCCGGATTACGTCCGCCGGCTCTAGGGCAGGGTTAGGAGTGGCGGCAATGGACGCCTGGATATTCGGCGCTGTGGCATCGAAAAGCATCGACTGTGCCACGGCAGTGCAGCCTGCCACCGTCGTAAGCAGTGCGGAGGAATAGAACTTCGTCACCTTGCCAAACGGCCCGCCCCAACGTGTGGGGCTCGTTACGTCGGAGTCGTAAACGGTCGCGCTTACTGGCGTTGAGTTCGACGACGTGTTCTCGCCCGACACCTGAACGGCGTTGTAAACGGCCGCCCTGGACATCGCCCGTGCGGCAGACATCAGAGTTCCGCCCTCCCCCTCCGCTATCTCCCATGCGACTGGGGATGTCAGCACGTTGGGGGTGTCAGCGATAACGTATCGGTTCGTTGCGTCGCAGTAGATTTCCGCGTTCATCGCGCGGGCTACCTGAACAACCGCGTCCCATCGGTCTGCCTGTGCGTTCCACGTCGCAACCGGGCAGGCAGGATTTCGACTGTCCGATGTTGCGTTCACGATTACGGCCGATGGGTCGGTCTCGTGGATTAGGTACGTGATCGCGTCGACACAGGTGGCGTATCCGTACGTCGACGTCGGCACCGCAAAGCGGTCATCCTGGATAGCTACTTCTGCCGACTTGCCGGTGAGAGTGATTGGTCCGCGATGCACATCAGCCGACGGCTCGTCGATTCGGAAGGTTCCGAGCGGCACCCACTCAGTGCCACTCGCGAACGGGATGCCGCGAAACACGCGGAGCTCCTGCCCGTATACGGCGAGCGGGTCTGTCGCATTCCAGGGAAGGAGCGACAGATCCGCCACCGTCAGGGAGAGGGAGCGGCGGACTTTCGATCCGCGGTCCAGAGTGACGGAGCCGTCCGAGACCGGAATGTTCGCCCGGGTGAGCGCGCCGTCGTAGTAGGCGTCCACCTTCACCGCCATGCGGTGGGACATCGTCAGAGCCTGCTGAAAGGCGGGCGTGGTCGTCTGCATCACGAGCCCCCAGTGAGGACGGACAGCCAGTCACTGTGGTTGGTAAGGACGTCGAGCCAGTCAGTCGATTCGGACTCCACCGTCGCCCATGTCCGCGTTGCCGATCCGGCCAGTGCACCGATGGGGCGGTCGACCTCAGTGAGGGGCAGGGCCCAAGTGCGGTCCTGGTATTTGGCCCACCGAAGGATGTGCGTCTCCGTGACGTCGCCAATCTGCACGTACACGTCCTGCTCGCCCCACGTCGAGGGCCACTGGATCAGAAGCGTGTCGCCAGTCTCCAGCAGCCACCACAGGCGGGTGATCTCGTCCCGGGTTGCCGTGACGACATTCAGCGTCCCCGTGCGACTCGTGCGGGTGTCGCTGATCACGATGGGCGTCGTCCGGCCCGTCACCTGGTGGACGCCCTGACGAGCGGCGCGGGTCCAGTCGGGGACAGTCTCTACGGTGAGCGTGAGGCTTCGTACCGGCTGCGCCGGATCCTTAACGACCACATCTGTCACCGCCGGCTCCGGCAGGCTGATCGGCCGTGACGTCGTCCGCAGGTAGTCACTTCCGGTGTAGACGCGGAGGTGATACCTGATCGGGACGCCTAGCGGTGCCTCGTAGTCCGCCGCTACCGCTACGTCGCCCGTAATGGGCACCGCCACCATGTCCCCGGACTCGCCGCGGATCGGCGTCATCGCGCCGTCGTCCCGCACTCGCCACAGGCCGTAATGCGTGTGGCCACCGGTCGTCAGACCCTGGAGGGTGATCGAGGCACCGTAGACATCAGGGATGACGTCGGCGAAGAGGCCGAGGCCTCCGACGCCCACCATGGCTTCGTCTACGAAGTACACCGGGAGAGTGGGGGCCAGGATCCTGATCGCCACCCGCAGAGACGCGGCGCCATCCGGCGCTACGTCGGAGCCCATCGGGCTATACCAACCGCCCGCACCGCTCGTTACCCATCGGAAGACGCCGGTTGCGATCTGTGTAGACGTCGCGTCGAACCACGTGAACTCGACATCAATTTCGACATTGTGTGGCACGAAGTCGTGCCACAGATAGGCCGTGCACTTGTATGTCGTGCGTGGTGTGACCGGCACCGTCCCCGTCATCTGCACCGTGGACAGTGGCGCGCCTGACGTCGGCAGGATCGCCATGGAGGCGCCGCCGGCGAACACGGTCCCCGTCTGCCGCTGAATCGTGCAGCCAGACGCAGCCGTCCAGGCAGATACGTCCACCTCCATGGACTGTGCGCCGTATCCGAGGAGGTTGCCAGCGATCAGCGGCGCGGGCATGAGGCCGATGTAGTCGTACAGCCACGTCTGTGCAGCCGCCGTTGCCTGCGGCCGGAAGGCGATTCGCGCTGCCACCGCACCGGTGGGTGCCGTGCCGATGGCCGTCAGGCGGTTCCACGATCCGGCGGTGACTGCGGTCCATGTCATCGCCGAACCGGAGAGGAAGGCGTCCGCGGCGTCGTACCAGCGGATTTCCAGAATGACGTCAGTGGTCGTCGTCGGCTTCACATAAGCGAGACCCACGTATTCGACGCCCACCGTGATGGGCACCGATGGCGTCGAGTTGGCCCGGGTGTTACCGGCTGCCGTGGAGGTCAGGCGGAGGCTGTACCAGCCCTCCCACGAGTCGGTACTCACTCGGTCCACGGTGCAGTTCGTCAGCGCCGCCCACCCGGTGGCGTCGGTATCCGCGCTGGCCGTGTTGTAGCCGAGCAGGTTTCCGTCCCACGTCTGCGGGAGCCCCATCGTGATCACATCCGCCGCGACCACGGCGCCGGCGGAAAGACCGGTCACCGTGATCGTCACTGCCGCGTACGTCGCTCCGGTGGGGGCTTTCGCCGTCACTTGCGGGGGCGGGGCATTCCAAGCCGTCGAGTTTGCGAGTGACGTTGCTGCACCCGCGGACGTCGAGAGGGGGGAGCCCCCGGACGACGCCGCGTACCAAGAGATCGACACAGCCGACGTACGACCGGAAGCGGCGACGACGTTCGCGAAGAACGCATACGCCTGGTACTCGGCCCCGGCCGTGACGGCGACGCGAGTTGCCGTAGTTGCCGTCACGGTTCCGGCTGCCGTCGCCGTCAGGCCGAGGCTCTTCGTCCCCTGGTAGAAACGGCTGGACTGCGAGAGCGTTGTGTTCGCGCCCGCAGTCCAGCCGCTCGTGTTGGTCTCAATGCCTGAGGTGTTCGCAGGCAGCAGGTTCGTCGCTACGCTCATCCGCCGTCCCCACCTTGCTCACCGCGAAGCGGCTCGGTAGTGGACGGGGGCGGCTCCACCTGAGGCGCTGTGTAGACCGGGGGTGTCGGCTCGTCGACAGGGGTCGGCTCTTCTGGCGTCGGGTCGTCGGGCATCAGAGCCGCCTTCCTGTAGTGAGTGCGTCCACATCAAGCGCGTCACGCTGCGAGATGCGGACATCGACGATGTCTGTGATTTCCCGGTCACCGACGTAGACGTGAACGTCGGCATGGAGCTGCGTCGGGCTCGTGGAGGGCGTGAGTCCCCGCAGGCTTGCTGCCTGGCGGACCATGGCCCTGGAGTCGGAGGCGCTGTAGACCTGCGACGGGCCCAGGAAGCGGACGAGTTCGGGCCCTTGCTCCCCTACCCACGCCAGTTCCCCGATCCCGGGGAAGCCTCCCGCGGCATAGCCGCCGGGGCGGTCGTATGCGCGTGGGAGGGAGCCGTAGCGGCTCATGGCGTAGCGCATTGAGCTGTAGATGTTGGCGAGTGGGTCAATCGAAACGCCGTACATCTTCGGCCCGACTCCCTGGTACGGACCGGCGTAGGCGTCGAACGTCGGCTTGATCACCTGCATCAGGCCGACCGACGGCGTGCCCGCCTTTGCGTTGCTGTCCCACAGGTTCACCGCCCGCGGGTTGCCGCCTGACTCCTGCGCCATTCGGCGAAGGGTCGTGTCGGCATACGAGGTCGGATTACCCGTCAGAGTCAGCGCCCGATTGACGTACCCGCGCCACCGCTGGACGTCAGAGCCGCCATTGCCGCCACCTCCTCCGCCGGAGAGGTAGGTCATCGGGTCCACAGGACTGCCATTAACCCGCGCTTCGAGGTGCAGGTGCGGCCCGGTCACGTTGCCCGTAGCACCGACTCGGCCGATGACCTGGCCCGCGCTGACTGCCTGCCCCACTGACGTCAGGATCTGCGACATGTGCGCGTAGAGCGACGTCAGCCCGTTGCCGTGATTGATCATCACGTGGTTGCCGTACGGACCTCCGTCCGTCGCCATGGTGACCTTGCCGCCGGCCACGGCCCGGATCAGCGTCCCGACGGCTGCCGGGAAGTCGAGGCCCGTGTGATGCCCTGACGCCCACATGGAGCCAGCGACGCCGAAGCGCGTGCCGTACGGGACGTCGACAGGCTTGGTCCAGGCGCCGCCGTCCCCGCCGAATCCGAAGAGCTCTACCGCCTTGTCCTTCAGCGCCGACACAAGGTGACCAGGAATCTTCCCGATCGCCTGCGCCCACGGGTTCTGAGCGAGGCTCGAAAGCTTGCCCTTCACACCGTCAGTCAGTTCGTCGAAGAGCCCTGCGGGGTCCGTCAGCGCATCCCATCCGCCCTTAAGGACGGACGCGACCTTAGACGAGCCATTGCGAAGCCAGTCGACAATGCCGCCGTCTTTGTACGCAGGCGTGCCGCCGGCAATGGCGCGCTGAACGCCGCTGATCCCGCCGGAGCGGGCAGCAGCGTTCCATGCGTTGATGCGGTCGGCACCAACGGCACGCGTCCACTCGGGGCGCATGACAGCCTCGCCACCGCCTACGGCAATGAGTCGGTCGTCACGTCCCGGGGAATAGCCGGACATGATTCCACCGGTGTGGAAGCCCTTTACCTCGTCGAGCTTTCCGAGTCCGGTGATCTTCGCTACGGCATTCCAGACAGGGACAATGCCGCCGTTATAGACGGTCTCGACGATGAACTTTACGGGGCCCTTTGTCAGCGACTTGAGCTGATCCCAGGACCGGCCGATTCCGTTCTTCGTCTGCTCGAACGCATCCGCCACCAGATCCAGCAGACTACGCAGCCGGTCAAGGTGCGGCTTAACGCCCTCGTTGTAAAGCCACCTCGCTTTGTCTCCAATCCAGGAGAAGACGGGTGAGATGACAAAATCCCAAAGCCACTTCGCCGCGGATCCGACCATCTTCAGCTGGTCACCGAATTGCGAGAACGCAGGCTTCACGCCCTTGTCGTACAGCCACAAAGCCTTGTCAGCTATCCATCCGAAGATGGGGCCGAGCGCCTTCTCCCAGAGCCAGAGCCCGACCTCCCCCAGCGCCTTGAACAGCAGGTAGAGCGGCACGAGGACGGCCACGGCGACGATCTGAAACAGGATCTTCGCTGCTGCCCAGATGAAGCTAAAGGCGGGGCCGATGGCGTGATCCCAGAGCCAGAGGGCACCCTCACCGACCGCTTTAAGGATTATCCAGAGGCCTTCGAATACAGGCTTCAGGACCTTCGTCCACAGAAATTCCGTCGCGATCTTGATTCCGGCCCAAGCTGTGTCGACCGCTGTCCGGAACCATCCGACGTTGTTGTACGCCCAGACGACGCCGGCCGCTAGGAGCGCAATCACGATGATTACGGCGCGGATAATTGGCACGATGCCCGTCGCGCCGAGAGCCACCGCGAATCCGGATGTGACGATCGTTGCGACGATCATCACGCCTTCGTAGATGGCCATGGCCACAGCGAAGGCTGCCATGCCGACGGATATCGCCTTCGTCGCGAAGTAGATGCCCCACAGGGCGATCACGAATTCCGGAGCGTTCTGCGAGATCCATGAAATGGCGCTGATCACTGGAGACAGCACCGTCATCGTGGCCTGAGAGACAGGCGATAGAGCCTGTGCCACGTCGAGCGCGGCCCGTAGGAGATCCCCGAGGAACGATGCGAGTCCAGGCGACGTGTCCTTGACGTATTTCAGGAATCGCTCGAAGTCCGGGGAGCCCTTCAGGCTCGTCCCCCACGCGGCGAATCGGCCGGTGATGCGGTCCGAAGCTGCGGTGATCCCGTCCATGTGCGGCAGGAAGGCGTCAATTACGCCCGCCATGCCCTTGATCACGTTTCCGAACGCCGTCCCGAGCCCGATGATCGCAGGCTCCGCACTTTCCTTGATGTCTGCCTTGAAGCCTTGCCAGAAAGGCGTCTTGAGCTGCGCGGACGCCTTGTCCATCAGCGTTCCTACTGCGCTTGCAGCGGAGAGGACGAGCGGGGTCAGGCCGGGAAGGGAGGCCTTCGCCCCGTCGACACCCCGAGTAAAGAGGGGGAGGACGGCCGGTTGCAGCTCCGTGTGCCACTGACGGAAGGCGACCGTCAGCCCCTTCGGGCCGGCGATGGCGTCGAAGAGTGCCCGCGCCTGCGGAGACATCTTCTCCAGCGCCTTGCGGTATTCCTCGCTCTTCGTCGCCGACTGTGAGAGGGCGCTCAGGCCGGACAGCCGCGCGGACTCTACGCCGCGCTCCGCAGCCTCGATGGACTCTGCGGCGCTGATCTGCGCGTTAGCCGCGTTCTCCACGGCGTCGGCGACCCGTCGCTGTGCGTCGGTGACGGCCTGCGCGGATTCGATCTGAGTGCGCGCCGCCGCACGCTGAGCGTCTGCCAGAGCCTTGGCCTGCGCTGCCACGGTTCGCTGAGCATCACCCGCCCGCTCTGTCGCAGCCTTGACGGCGTCGTTGCCGTCCACACCTGCGGCCCTGGCTTTGGCGGCGTCCGCCTGGAGGTCGGCGTACTGCTGCTTCTGCTGCTTGGCTGCCAGCACCGCCTGGGCGTACCGGAGCTCAGCCTCTTCGCGCTCCATATCGGAGACGGCAAGCCCGCGTTCGCGCACGTTCTGGAGGTCGATCTCCGCCTTCTGTACGCGGAGAGCTGCCTCCCGCTCGTCGAGTGCGCCGTCGGTCAGACGGTCACTCAAGTCGCGGAGCTGACGAGCTGCGTCCGCGCGGGCCTCTGTGAGGTCTTCCTCCGCACGACGGGCGGCCCGCTTGGCGTCAGCGAGCGATTCCTCCGCGCGGACAACCGCTTCAGCAGCCTGGCGCCGCTCATCCGCGGCCCGTTGTGCAGCCTGCGCGACGGCACGTTCCGCGTCGGCAACCTGGCGATTGGCCTGCGCGATGCTGCGTGCGGCATTGCGGTGAGCGGCAGACAGAGCGTCCTGCGCGCCGGCCATTTGCAGCGCCCTCTGCGCGGACTGCGCCGCGGAACGACCGCCAGCGTCAGACGCCTGCTTCGCTTCCTCGTCGGCTGCCTTCTTCGCCTTCAGCGCCTCCGTCACGCCCTTGATGGCGGGCACGGCGACGAGCGTCAGGGCGCCCACTCCGCCGGCTGCGGCCGTCGCCATTGCGGCGATACCGCCAAGGCCGGCAAGGATGGGCGGTGCTGCGGGCAGAGCCAGGAGTACGCCGAGCTGAATCGTCAGATTCAGAAGAGCGCTGCTCGCCTGCGATGTGTCCGCGAAGGCCCGGATGTTGAAGACCTTCGTGTCGTCCGCCATCGCCTGGAGTGCCGCAAGCTGAGCCGCAGCAGCAGCCGTGTCCGCACGGACGTCGATGTCTGCGGCCGTCGCTGAGAGGACCGCGAGTCGCTCCTGTACGCGGGTGATTTGCGCGAGCGCCGTAGCGGCGTCCACGTCAATTCCCACACGCTGGTCTGCCAGGGTGTCGAGCTGCGCGCGCAGAGACTGAATCTCAGCCCGCGCGGGGCTCGTGTCCGCGTCGATGTTGATCTCTGGGAGTGACGCCCGCGCCTGCTCCACGACCGCGCGCAGCTTGGCACCGAAGGCGCCATCCGTCTCCAGCCGCACCCGTCCTGGCGTCGCGCTGATCTCCGCAATTGCCTCGCGAATCTCGGCGAGTGCCGTCCGGGCCACCGCCGTATCCGCGCGCACGGTGACGTTCGGATGCGCGGCCCCGAGCCGGCGAAGCTCCTCCTCCAGGTGCTGAACCTGAGCGGCAGCCGTCTCCGCGTCGATGTCAATGCCGAGACGCTTGCCGCTGAGCTGCTCCAGCTTTGCGCGGATGCGCGCCAGTTGGGCGTCGACGCCGGTATCCGAGAGGCGGACGTCGAGCTTCGGCATCGCCTTGAAGGCGATCTCCAGCTTCCGCCGGATGCTGCGCGCGAACGCCCCGCCCGCATCATCACCCTGTCGTCCGGCCGCGCGAGTTGCCGCGCGACCACCTTGCATGACTGCCTCGGGGATAGCGATCACGATGTTATTCGAGATCGCCTGCCCCATCCGCTCTCCCGCTTCCCGACCTACGCGGTCGGCGATGGGGAGAACGAGGGCCTTCAGCTTGCTGTGGAAATTCGGGACGATCGGCACGACGTCAACGGCTGCGCCACCGACGATATCCAGATCCGCCATTATGCCTCCGTCGGCTGGTCTCTCAGCCGCGGGTCAAGGGCGCGGCGCTGCTCGTCCGTCATCCCTCTCTTCTGAGCGGACTTCGGGGGTATGCCGGGGCGCGGCATCGGCTGGAACTCACCGGGCTTTTGACCGGCGGCCGCGATGGCTACGTGACGGCTTAGGACGATCTCGTCACGGATGGTGGCCAGGAGCATTTCCAGTGCGCTCCACTGCGCCAAGTCAGGGCGGTGCTCGCCCGATGCCTGTTCCAGCTCCGCGGGGTCAATGGCGTTGCGGATAGCGGTTTTCGTCGCCGACTCCTGCGGTAGATGCTCGATGAGCACGCGAAGCCTGCGGAGGGATAGCCCGCCTCGATAGACGTCGAGCAGGTCTGTCCCTCGAACCGCTAGGTCCGCCTCTAGCGCCTCCGCGTGCTCTTCGAGGACGTGGAGCGTGCTCCAGACTTTCCCGGGGTCTCTCCGACGGATTCCATCGCTTCAGTCGTGAAAGCGTTGATCTCCTCGAAGGTGGCGTCGAGCTCGATGAACGTCTCTACGTCGTCCTCGTGCAGGACCCCGGCCGCCCACGTGTCGTAGTCGGCCTCACGGAGGGCACGGAGGTACGAGGGGCGCCAGGCAGTGATGGGCTTGATTCGCAGTTCAGAGCCGCAGAGCGAGGCGGTGCCGTACTCGCCGTTCGCCTCGTTCTCCTGGGCCTGAGCGGGGGTGGTAGCAGACATGCGCGGGTCTCCTAAGTCGCTGTGGTGGCGCGCGGGTCATGAGTTGAAGCGGGGCCCGGACCCGCGCAGATACGGGCCCCGCTGGTAATTGGTTACGCCGGGAAGAACCCGGAAACGTCAATGCCGCCGTACTTGATGGAGCGCTTTACGGCCGCTGCGTTCGACGCGCCCTTGTAGAACTTAAATGTGAGCTGGACGGGCATAACGTCGGCCGTCTGCGGCTGCTCGTCGCCACGCTCCACGACCTTGCCGTTCGGCATGTAAAGCCGCATCCGCTTGCCGTTGTCGATGGTGTCGAAGATGAAGGCATAACGGAGGTCCGACGGCTGGTCGGGCATCGCGTACGTCGCAATGTCCGTCGTCGGCTCCAGAGCGTCAACCGACACGTTGTCGTAAAGCGCTCGCACGAGAGGGTTGAGCCCCTCCAGGAAAGTAACCTGAACGGACTTCGTCGACTTGGTCATCAGCGTGCGAATCGGCTCCAGAGAGCCAGCCGCCTCGATGTCCTTCGTCTCCTCTTCGAGCTTGAAAAGCCCGCCCTCGGTCGTCACCCAGCCGAGATTCGTCCAACCCGTGCCAGGGTCGGCAAAGCCTACGGGCGATGCAGTGTCCTTCGCGGCCAGGTAGACAAGGTAGTCAGTTGCGCCGAAAGTCAGATCGGCATTACGGGTATCCGTCATGAGCCCTCCAGGGCATGCGAAAGGCCCGAATGCCGACGGCAATTCGGGTCAGGAAGTCAGGGGTTATGCGGAGTAGAGACTCACGGTGTACGTGGCCCCGCGCCGATAGACGGCGGGGTTAGCCCATGGCTGCCGGGAGGGGCCGGCGTCGCACCTGACGCCACGCACCACGGCTCCGCCCACTGGGCCCCGGAGGAAGAGGAGCGCGTCACTCACTTGCCGAGCCAGAGTGCGGGCGTCATCAGCCGTAGCGGCGAAGACGTCGACCGCTACCCGCGGGTGAGCACTGAAGCGATCGTCCGGGCCGCCGATGCGCTCGACACGGACGAAGGGGAGCCGGTCCTCCAGGTCAGGCGG
Organism: Streptomyces sp. NPDC006326; assembly: GCF_040612915.1. NCBI lineage: Bacteria > Bacillati > Actinomycetota > Actinomycetes > Kitasatosporales > Streptomycetaceae > Streptomyces > Streptomyces sp. NPDC006326. Next base: position 190,926 of record NZ_JBEXRC010000008.1, read on the forward strand.
TGTCTCCGCGCCAGCAGTGACGCTCAGGGTCGCCTCGATCCACGGCGCGATCACTGATTCAACGTCAGCCACTGTGGGCCGCCTTCACGGCATCGATCGCTCGCTGAAGCACCGCGTACCGCGGGACTCGTCCGTCGCCGTGCTCCACACGCCAGGCGTGGGGCGCCGTGTTCATCACCCGCGCGCCGGCGCGGATGCGCGGCTTGCCACGGAAGGGCACGTTCTTGTTCAGCGGGACCACCGCGAACGACGCCTTATAGAGTCCCGGGTGTCGATCCTCTTCAGGGTCGCCCACTGGGGATACCGCCTGCGCCTCCGCCTGGATCTTCAGCGCTGCTGCCTTACACGGCGCGTGCAGCCAAGGGCGCGAGAGCATCGCACCGATGCCGGAGTACCGGCCGGTATAGCGGGATCGGTAGCTCATCAGCCGGTCACCTCCTCTACAGCCGCCTCTACGCGGGCAAGGGATGTCAGAGGAAAGACGACCGGCCGACCGGTGACCTCCCACACTTCGCCGTTCCGGGTGACTCGGTCACCCGGTCGTACGTCGGTACCGAGGGGCGCGACGAAGACTCTGCGCGTCTGCACCGTGGCGGACGCGTCGTGTGTCTCCAGGGAGGAACCGACGGTCACGCCGTACGGGCTGATGACTCCGCTGCTCGGTACGTCGATGTGCACGGGTGGGCCGGGCACGTAGCTCCCGGTCGAGTCGCGGACCAGGGTCCCGGGACGCTCGATGGTCCATGTCTCAGACATCAGCGACCGGATGAGGCTCATACCGGCCGCCAGATGGTGCACAGTGGCGCGGCGTCCTCCGGCGCAATGTCCAGCATCCCGGCTCCGGCAGCCATACCGACCGACCGACGGAGCCGGCGCCGCTCGTCCTCCGAGAGGACCACGCCGGTCTGCGCGTCGACGTAGCTCACGAGCATGCCGCCTGCCTGCTCGCTGCGTACCCCGCCGGGGTTCGTCAGTACGCGAGCAGCGACCGCCAGGGCGACGCTCTTGATGCCTGGCTGAGGGGGGTCCGTCAGACGGTCCCCCACTTCACCCCGGAAGGCATCGAGCGTCAGCTCATGCGCGAGATCCGCGGACTCCTGCGGAAGCGGCGTCCGCAGGAGCGCGACGAGCTCAGTCGTCGTGAACAGGAGCATCTGACGCCGCCTTCCGTCGCGCTACCCGGCGCGGGGCCGGCCTCTTTGCCGGAGCGGAGTCCGGGTCGGCCGTGGGCTCCGTAAGGGCACTCACGGAGGGCAGCTCGGCCCAGGCTTTCGGGTTGGTGATCTTCGACTCGGCCCACGCAGGGACCTCGTCATCGGGGCCGAGCCACACGCTCTGACCCTTCTCGTCCCTCACGTGGACAAGGTTCGCTAGACGCGCCATGCGTGAATGCCTCGCCTCTCTCGTTAGGACGACAGAACGTCGGCCACGAACGTCAGGTCGGGCGCAGCAACGACCGGAAGGGCAATCGCCGTCGCGCGAGTCCAAAGCGTCTGCGGATCCTCGGACTTGTATGCACCGACAGCCACGCCGGCGCCGTCACCCTGGAGGCCGTACCGCGGGTCGTTCGCCTCCACCGGGACACCCCAAAGGGTCTGACCAGCGGCGGAACCCTGCTCCGGAAGGAAGAGGATCTTGTCCTCAGGAGTAACTCGCGTGGCCGTACCGTCGATGGAGACCTTCGCGTCGTAAATGACGACCGGAGGAATGTCGAAGTCACCAAGAACGGCGTTCAGCGCGTCGCGAGTAAGGACGGTCGGGGCCGTCGACGCGCCAGAGAATGCAAGCTCTCTGAGCTGCTTATTGCGGCGCAAGAAGTTGTAAATCTTCCGCGACATGAGAGTGAACGCCGGCAACGTGCCGTTGGTGGTGTTGTAGACGTCGAGCCACGCCTGAAGGTCGTCATAGACGTCCGCATTCTCGGTGTCGCTCCACACGGTCCCGGCCGTCACAGAGTGGCTGCCGGACCGGCCAAAGTCGACGGACGCCTGAAGCCGGTTTTCCGCGATGGTCACGGACCCGTTAAAGAGCGCGTCGCCCCGGGCAAGCTCGATGCGCGCGGCAATAGCGGACACCAGGCGGACCGAGTCGGCCTCCATGGCGTCGCGGATCTCCGCGCCCTGAGTGTCCACGTTCCGCATGCGGATCTGCTCGTACTCGCCGACGGGGATCTTCCGCGAGATGGGCGGCAGCTCGCCGCTCACTCGCGCCCCACCGGGCCGGAAGGCGATGTCCGACTCGGCGTCGTACGCCCGGTAGACAGCCGCCTCTACCAGGCCACCGCCACCGCGCGTGAACCGGTAGGAAAGATCGTTGATCGTCGAGTTGGGGAGCCACCGGTTAAGGGAGAACTGATTCTCTTCCCGGTCCCGCAGGGCCGCCCGCGCGTAGCCGGTAAGCTCCGCCGGCGTCGCGTACTCTGCAATGAGCTGCATGTGTTACCTCTCTCAGACGAAGACGACGCGACCGGCGACGTCCGCCTTACCCGCGGAGTCAATGGACACGGGGAGCTTCGCCTCACGAATGAAGCAGTGCAGGAGCATCGAGCCGATGACCGTCGTCGAGGCGACACCGCGTGGGCTGATCACGTTCTGATCGGTGAAAAGGAAGCCGATGCAGACTTCCCGGCCGTCCGTCGCGGCGTTGTCATACGGGCCGTACCTGCTGGTCGCCGTGACCTTGCCAAGCGGAATGCCGCTCTTGATGAAGCCCTGCGGGTAGTGCGTGCCAGACGTGAACTTGCTGACGTCGAGCGTGACGGGCACTGGGGCGTCGGTGCCGTGGGCGGACCCCAGCCAATCCCGACGGTCCTGGCCAAAGCTCTCGCTCTTAAGGCTGAGGTCCATATACGGATCCCTCCGTGGTTAAGTGGTCAGTTCTTGCCGTGCTTTGCGCGGTATCGCTCCGCGCCAGATGCGACCGTCGACGAGCCGCCAACGTCGCCCCCGCGGGGGCCGCCGGCGCGCGGTGCAGGCGGAGTGCCCTGAGGGGCGGGAAAGAGAGCCACGAGCGCATCCGCGTCCGCCTCCAGCTCCTCCCGAGTGGAGCCCTGGAGACGCGCAGCCTGCGCAGTGGTCAGGCCCTTGTCAGCCGCCACCTGTGCCCGCAGCAGGGACGCCGTCGCCGTGGCTGCCGCCGACTTCGCGGCATCCGCTTCGGCCTTTGCAGCGTCTCGCTCCGCCTGGAGCCGCTCCGTCTCGGAGAGGTCCGCAGCCTTGCGAGTGGCGAGTTCGGCGTCAGCCGCGCGAAGACGCTCCAGCTCAGCGGCGTCGGGCGCAGCCTTCGCCAGGCCCTCCCACTTCTTCGAGTGGAATCGCCAGTAGGCTGCCTGATGGTCAGCAGACATCTCCGCTACAGGCGTCGCTTCCGGGTAGCCGTGCTCATTGACGGCGGGCGGGGTAACGGGCGGCTCTACGGGTTCAGGCATGCGGGTTCCCCTGTCGGGAGTCGTCGGCCCATGACGGGCGTCAGGTCGGAAGAGAGATTTCGTCGGGGCCAGTGAAGCGCTGACCCCGGTAGCCGAGCACGGGGCCAATTTCGCCGTGCTCGCGGGAAATGATGATCTTGCGGTAGTCGACGGCCCGGCCTCCGCGGTCGAAGGTGCCTAGGGCCGCCTCCACTGCGTCGTGAATGGCCTGTAGCCGCTCCTCGTCGATTATCTGGCCAGGGTCCTCGTCAGCCGTCACCAACTTCACGAGGCAGTCACAGCCCGGATGAATCGGCGCCAAGTCGCGCTTTCGGTAGCGCTGCGTCGAGGCGATCATGCAGAGCGCGCAGTCGTACTCGCCTTGCAGCTCTCGCACGGTGTACTCGAAGCGCGGCATGTCGTCGCCCACTTCGCGCACGGTGTGCGTCCGGGCTAGCTGTAGGTCGGTCTTTGCGATCGTCTCCAGGCGGTGGGCCCCGCGCTTCAGCGCCTCGTCGAAGGGCTCGTCTTCAGAGAGGGCGGTCCACACGTCGACGAAGGGCCGTCGGTATACCTCCTCCGGATCCACTCCACGGAGCGCACGACCGGTGACCCTGTCGAAGTCGAGGTCTGTGCGGACCGCTTCGTCGGCGGTTTCCCGGTAGAGCCGCTCCAGGTATGTCGTCGTGAGTGACGCCACCTGGCGCTGTCCGGCGAGCATGACAGGGAGGGCGGTCCGCTGGAATCGGCTTACGTCCTCCCCACGCCACGAGCCGAGGTCAGTCCAGGACCGATTGACGCGCCCCAGAGTCGATGTCCAGACGCCGCGGACGGCCGTCCCGTACTGACGATCAAGCCGCGTCAGCGCCACGGCCGATCACCGTCCGAGTGTCCTGCGGGGGCTGCTGGTTCTGCTGCTTCGCGTCCCGGGCCGCCTGAAGAGACGCGGGCTGCGGGTCCTGCGCTGGTGTTGCGTTCAGGGCGTCCGCTGCACGGTCCACCTCCATGCGGTCGATCTCCGCCGGGGTGTACTGCATGTCCTCCATGCGCTGACGCCACGGGACGCCGGCGCTGGCCTTCTTCACTGCTGCGTCGGCCAGCTCGGAGATGCTGCGGGATTCGGGATCACGCCAGACGGTCTCAGCGTCGTACGCCGTCGCACGCTGCTCGTCGCCAAGCACCTTGAACGCAATCCGCATAACGGCTTCCCAGCTTTCGCCGAAATTTCTCTGTCGGTCGCGCACCTTGGAAACGAGGCCGGTTTCCGCGGCCTTCAGGGCGTCGCCGCTGACGTTGACGACCGCACCGATCATGTAATGCGGTGGGGTTCGGCTGATCGCGGCGAGATCCTGCGCGGCAGCCTCCACGGCACGCACATACGGCATGAGGTCAGTCGAAGAGAATTCTCCGAAACGCACGTCAGGGTCATCCGTCGTCCACAGCTTTCGGATGTCGAGCTGGAACGGCTGGATCTTCTGGCCCGTGACGGGGTCCTCGTCTACTTCCAGACCAGCGGCGTATCGCTGCCTGAAGGCACCATATTTCATGGCCGCAATCAAGTTGATCAGAGAAAGATTGATGCGGTTCTGGATCGCGATCACGTCTTCGTGCTCTGCGAAGCCTTCGGGGCGCCGATTTCGACGGTTGATGAACGGGACAATCGGAACGAGCCCCAGATCGTTCGCGCGGCGCCCATCAGCCTCACTCGGAGTCGCAAGGGCGTCCCATCCGCGAAGTGAAGCGGACCGCACTGCGAAAGACGGAGCGTCTGACTTCGTGGTGAAGTCGAAGACCTCCCCCGGCGTCCAGAGCGTTGCCCTGGTCTGCCCCGTCCAGTCGTCGCGCCACAGCTTCAGACCCGCGGCAAGCTGCCGACGATTTCCCTGCGCATGCTCCACGGCCACCTGCCGTGGCGTCTCGTGGGTCAGTACCGGGCGGCCGTCGTCGCCCTTCTCGACGAGGACAAAAGCTCGTCGCTGCGACAGGGCACCGTAGTGGACGAGATCGGAATCCGCGTCCATGCTGTTTTCCTGCCAGATGCGGTTAGCATCGTCATCCGCAGTCTTGGCCGACTTCCCGCCACGCCCCTTGCCGAAGCGGAAGCCGTCTACGCCGAGACGCTCCGCCGGTGAGTCAATTACGAGGCTCGTCCAGTTCGTACGCGCATCGCGCATCCACGCCTTGACTTCACGGGGATCGACGCCGGGAACGTGAGGAAGCGGCGGTCTTCCCTCCGCGTACTTGCGAAGGGTGTCCAGCCCAGGAGTTACCTCCCCGTCGGCTTCCACGACGTCGTCTCGTTCGTCAAGAATCTTCTTCCCAAGACGCTGAAGCCACCAACCGGGAGACTCGACTACCGATGCATCGATAGGCACTTACGGACCTCCCTCAGAAGGCAACGAGACGGGACGAGCGCCTTTTGCGCTTCGTGATTCCTGCGGCAACGGCGTCCGCACGGCACTCGTAGGCGAGAACCGCGCTCATGGCGGCGTCGATTTTCTTGGGTGACTTCGCGTGCTCCTTGCCGATGCCCAAGTGATTCCGGCCCATTGGCCGACGACGAGCGTTGCGCACGTGGCGGGTCAGGGTGGCGCCGAGACGCAGCAGGGTTGACGGCTCGTCGGGGTCGAGGGACTCGGCGTGTGACAGGCCCTTGTCTTCGACGGCTTCCATGAAGCGATCAAGCGCGCTCTCCATGGCTGTGGGCCGGTTGGTCCACCACTCCAGCGGGCGTGCCTGCGTGGCCCGCACCTGAAGCTGTTCGCCGTGGTCGGCGGTCCAGCGGTCCACGTAGTCCTGCCAGTGCGGCGGGTCGGCGTAGAAGCCGCAGACCTCGAAGCGCTCGAAGGCGCGGTTCACGGCGTTGTCTACGGATTCACGATCCACCTGCCACCCGTCGCCTTCGGGGCCTTCCGGCTTTTCCCAGCAGCCCAGAAGCATCAGGTGACCGTCGGACACGCGGCAGGCAGTGAGCGCCGTCGCGTCGTCGCGAATGGAGCCGTCGAAGCCGAGAGTGATCAGCTCGCCCGCGGCTATCTCTTCTGTCCGCCGGCACAGGGCCCACGCATCGGGGTCCATCCACGCATCAGAAGCGACGGTACGGGAGTTGAGGAAGTACCGCCGGCCGTCGGCGCTATCGTTCCGGAGGTCGTAGAAATCATCGACGAGCGACTCCAGATCCATCCACTCCATGGCGTCGCCGTAGGCGTCCAGGAGTGCGGCTCTAAGCTCGTCCTCGTCCTTCAGGTTCTTGCACTCACCCCAACGGTGGTCGTACATGAGGCGTGCGCGACCGCGTTTCTTGCGGCCGTCGCGGATGGCTTCGGCTTCCTCGTATGTCCGCTCCGCCACGGAGTCCTGTCCGGGCGCGAACATGGTCGTCGTTTCGAGGTACCACGTCTGCGCACCGCGTTTCCTCTTGCGGAGGTTTCGGGTCACGGTGGCGTACATGCGCCGGAGTTCGGGAGTGTTGTAGAGGTGGGTCTCGTCGAAGCAGACCCACGTCTCTTTGCCGCCGTCCTTCGACGAGGATGACGCGGTTGACGGCATGATCTCTCCGCCGTCAGGGAGGATGATTCGGGTCAGCCCAACGTCAACGTTGGGGACCTGCGACAGGGGCGACGCCTCGTCGGTCAGATTGAAATGGATGGTGTCGAAGACGTTGCCGGTCTGCCCCTCCTCCGTCGCCATGATGCGGAGGTACGGCACGCGCACCGGGCGGCCCATCGGCTCGCCGGCCTCGTAGACGTACTCGAAGCCGAGGCCCCACGGGTCGTGGTAGACCTCCCCGCCCTCCGCCCAACCGTCAAAGCGGGCGGGGCCAAATGCTTCGAAGAGGCCTACTCGGGCGCCAAGCCCAGACTTGTCACAGCCCTTTGGGCGTGAGAAGAAAGCCGAGTCGTAGAGGAGCCGGCCCTCGTCGTCGTCGACCGCGTAGCAGTCCACGACGAAACCGGTGTATTCATCTCCGTGCCGTACCGGCTCCCCCTGGACGTCGCCAGGGCCGTGAACTACGAAGTACTCCATCCATGCAACCGCCATCCACCCAAGCGAGCGGGAGCGGTCATGACCGGGGGCGCGCACGATAGCGCGCGGCACACGGTCTCCTAACCGGTAAGACGGGCTCGCCGAGAGTTGATGTCCGAGACGTTCCCGGAGGCCTGTACGGGCCTCTGAGGGGCGTTCGCGGGGTCGTCGACCTTCAGCTTGAGACGGGCCCTATCCTCCGGCGTAGCGCCGAATTTTGCGGCCCTGAGACGCACCTCAGAGGCGAATTCCCATCGCCCCTTCGCCCACATCGTGTGGTGCATCAGTGCGGTGTCGATGAGAAAGTCCCAGTCGGTGTCCACGAAGGTCTGAGCCTGCGGGGACGAGCGCCACGAGTTCCACCACGCGACGGTACGCGGGTGCCACTCGACGAACTGTCCGGAGTCCTCGTCGACCCCTAGTACGCCCTCCGGCAGCTCCGGGCCGCGGAGTTCGTCGTCAGGGTGGAGGACCGTCTCTGGCTCCGATGCGTTGCGACGCCGGCGCTTTGCCGGGTCCTTCGGTGCTGGACCACGTCCGGCCATACGGTCGGCCCCCTCTCTAGGCTGGTTGGTTTACCCAAAGGCATTGCTGATCAGATTTAGGCTCGCGTCTGTGCAGACTGGTGGCATGCAAATGACTGATCAGTTCGCCCAGTCATCCGCTGTGCTTGTCTTCGCGTTGGGCGCCGCTGCCGTCGCAGAGGCGCGCAGCCTACAGAACAGGTTCAGCGCAGATTCATCGTCCCCCAGCAAAGAAGCCTCAGATATCACCGCCGCTCCGTCGCAGCAAGACAGCGGGGCTCAGCCCAAAGAGAACATGAGGGTGGCAATCGTAAAGGGCACTGCGGTTGCGATTGTGGGCCTCGCCTGGCTCGTGCTTGCCCTGTGTCTCATCGATGCTGAAATCCGGTGCCTGAGGTGGCTGGCCACCGAGCCGAGAACTACGGCCGAGGCGGACGCCCTGTATGTCCTACGCACCATCACCGCTGGAATCTGGCTGCTGCTCGCGCCCCCAACCCTGTTGGCGTACGGCACGGCGCACGCAGCCGTTACCTCCCGCGGTAGATCAGTCAGGAAGCGGCTTCGACAGCGTGCAAAGCAGGCACTCAAATAAACCTAGGCAATGCGTGCTACGAGATCCGAGACGTCCGCAAGAATCGACGGGGAAGAGCCATATCGGCGGCCCGTCATTGCGATGTAGCGGCCGGTCCCGTAGATCTCCACGGCCGTACCGTCGGGGCGTCGGATGCGGCGTCCCTGTCGGACGGTCGCGCGGCCCCAGATATGCAGCCCGTCGCCGGACGGGGACACCTCTACGTAGGTGGCGCCCGCGTCGCGAACGATGACTGCGGCCCACGGCGCCAAACGGCCCGTGAGCGGGTTCAAGCAGTGGTCGAGGTCAATGCACACGATGTCGTCCTCGTCGGAGAGGACGAACCCCAGACCGACGCCGACCGTAGAAGCGGTGGCGTCCTTGTGGGTGCTCCAGGTCCGCGGGTCCGTCGACGATGCCGCCATGCCGGCGACAGTCAGCGGAACCTTCTCCGCGGAGCGTCGGACCCACCTGGCGCGGGTCTTCAGCTCGTGGGGCGTGGCGTCCGCCTTCGCGGCCCGGAAGGCCTTCGAGCGGCAACGCGTGTCACAGAAGCGTGCATGCTGACGCGCCAGCATCGGGAGCGACCGAGTGCAGAACTCGCACTTCCGGGGCGTCGTCTTCATGGTGTCCATCCTACCGGCCGCGAACGCTTTCTGTCCGCTGACCTGCGGTGATTCTTTGATCGGTGAGACCGGATCGCTGTGCGCCCGCCTGCCGTTTCGAGGGTCAAAGCAGTCCAGCCGGCGCCCGTTCGTCGCTCCAGCGAGCCCCTGCGGGCGCCTTGACGGCATCCCCCAGACCCGTACAGACAGCGAGGACCAGCACCTTGACGGTCTCCAAGGCGGTGATCTTGGGGTACCCCCCTGGGGTACCCCTAGTGGATCTTCGCTGTGAAGCCGGCGCGGGGCTCCCGACGATCATGGTCAGCTAGCTCGCCGCGGATCTCCAAGCGGCTTGGGATCAAGGTCATCCGGATCGTTGTAGGCGCTCCAGCAGTGCCGATCTTGATCTTCAGATCAGCTCCGACGCGACCAACATCAACACCGTTGACGATCACGTGCGTCACGCTGACGCCTTCCTCGCCCGTGTCGTCGCGCTCCTCCAGCACCACATGAGCGCCAGTCACCTCCGCCACCTGTGGGTAGGACGGGCAGGGTAGCGGGTGAGCTCAGCCACCAGGCTGGACCAGTAGGCCGGCAAGGTGCCCCATGGGTTACCGCTGGCGAACGTGCCTGAGGTGACGTACACGTGGTGGCACCCACGCACACGGGCTAGCTCTACTGCGTCCTCCACGTCGGCAGCAGTGGCCTCGTAGATAATGTGTGCTGTGCGCTCAGGCTGTAGTGCAGTGAGCCAGTCAGGCAGGGCCAGTGTGCGGTAGTCCGCCATGCTGCCCTCGAAGGTGACCGTCACATCCGCGCTGTCCACGATGCCCTGCGCTGGCACCGTGCCGCAGTTGAGCACCACGTATGTGACGCCCGACTGTCGCAGGTGCAGCACGGTACGGGCCACATCCTGGACGTCAGCGACGTCGGAGGACACACGGTCGATGAAGGCGCCCGTGATGCCGCGCGCTACCCACTCCTCCGCCTGGCCCTTCATCGTGAAGTCGTCTACGGCGCCGTAGTTGTGATCGATGTAGCCGCACAGCTGGGCACCTGAGCCAACCGCCTTTGCAGCGGCCGTCAGAACGGTGTCCTCCGGAGATCCGGGGCCTGAGTTCTGGTTCACCACCACCCACGACACGGGCAGCCCTTCAGGCGCCAGAGCGGCCCAGGAGCGAGCGTTCGTCCCGGGGTGTGCGTAGAGCGGGATTCCCGCCCGCATCGTGTCCGCCATCAGTCCTCCAGCGCGGGATGTGTCGCCGTAGGCCGGCGGATAGTGAGTCGTGTTCGAGCGGCAGCTGAGCCGCCCTCGTTGGCGCTCTTCCGCGCGTGGTGCCACGGACAGAGGAGCTGAAGATTCTCATCCCGGTGGTCGTCACCGGGAACTATGTGATCGACGTCCGTGCCGGGCAGCTCGCACCGTCGGCCGTCGCTGTAGCGGGCCGTGCAGACGCCACCGTCACGGCGGATGATCCGTCGCCGGATTCGCGGCCAGTCCTTCGGGAGTCGCTGCCGTCGATCGCTTCCCTCCCACGCCATTCCGCTACCTCCCGCCGTGGTCGTCGCCTACGCTCAGCGCATGCTGAGGAAGCTCCTGAAGAAGATCGCCATCCCGCCGATCCACGAGGCGGCCGGCGAGGCTTGGAAGCGCGGGGACACCGTGTTCATCCGGAAGCACTATCCGCGGCCCGGGGGCCGGGACGTCGACCTTGCGAAGGCCATTCAGGACGTCACGGCGATCGGGTGGACGCTGGCCAGCACGCAGTTCGAGGGCGATGGGCTCCAGCGACACGCGAACCTCGTCTTCACGCGCCCCCAGTAAGTCGGGACGGCAGGGATCGAACCTGCGGCGTCCGGCTCCCAAAGCCGGCGCTCTACCTCTGAGCTACGTCCCGTCGTCCGGACCGTGAGGCCCGGGTGTTGGTCGTCGCAGCCGGCGTCACTCACCGGCTCACGGCCTCTGTCCGCAGTGACGTGCGCAAGCGCATTGGGTATGCGGTCCAGCAGAGCCCCCGGCAGGAATCGAACCTGCGCACGCGCTTTACGAGAGCGCTGCTCTTCCACTGAGCTACGGGGGCATTGGATTTGCGGTACAGCGCAACAACGCCCCCACTCGACGAGCGGGGGCGCCGTGCTCTGCGTCTGCCCGTCAGTGGCTTCGTAGTTCATGGCTAAAAAACCGCCTGAGCCGTTCACCGGGCGCAGTAGGGGGGTCCGAGCAACGTCGACAACCCCGGCCGGTGCGAACACCGTAGTCAGATACTAGCGGACCGTAGCCGCGACCGCCGGGCTTCGCCGCCGTTCGTCGGCCCTTCCCCATGTCTGCGCTCCCGACCGGATTCGAACCGGCGGCCCTCCGCTCGACAGGCGGACGCTCTAACCACTGAGCTACGGAAGCTAGCCACCCACCGTCAAGGCCGACCCGGCGGTGAGTGCGCGTCGATTGATTGCCGGCCCGTGACCGGTCCACCTCGTCGCCCGGGTGGGTGGTACCAACGCTTTCCCCGTCGGCCGGGGTAGCTGCTTTGGTACCGAGTGATCTCGGGAGGTCTCGAACCTCCGCCCTCCGCATCCGTAGTACGGCGCTCTGTCCGCTGAGCTACGAGATCAATTGTGCCGCCCACTTCGTCGAGGAGCAGCACGACGGTTACGCCTGGGCGTCCGTCTCACCGTCGTACGCCCGCCTGGACTTGAACCAGGGACCGCCGGCGTATCAGGCCGGTGCTCTGACCAACTGAGCTACGGACGTGCATTCTTAGCGCTGCGATATACCCAGGTGTGATAAAGTCCGCCGTATGGAAGCTCGGAAGTGTCACATGGCGTTAGCGAACAGTGAGGAATGCGCCCCCTCTCGCCTATTTCGCATCACTTCGCCCACAAAGAGCATCGCCTATTCGTGCGCCAGCCCATATCACTTCACTTTCGCAAGTATGGCCGCGATGGACAACGGGCCGATCACAATCGAAGAAGTCCACTAATCGACCTGTCGGTGAGTTGGCCCGTCGGGGCGGGTGAGCCGTCGTGCGTGACCGTGTCGGGACTTGAACCCGCCAGCGTCCGGGACGCTGCCACACCGCGTACCCGTCGCGATCGGGTACGGCACGGCCATTGACGAGCCGGGGCAGGCGGGGGTCGAACCCGCGAAGCATCATCGGGGTAGCGCGTGCATCCCGTGATCACTCACACCGTGGAGCCGCCCCGGCTCGTCGCACTCCCCCGCCACCCGTCCCCTGGACGTCAGCAGGAAGTCTTAGGACAGGCCGACGCCGCTGCAACCGCGCGTCTACCCGGAGGAGAGTGCGGGGAGCGCAGGAGCGGCGCCGGCCGTCGGAGGGAGTGGGCCGCCCGCCAATCGCGACGGCCGCCGATCTTCCCTCTACTACTGTTATGGGGTGGGCGTTCACATCGGCGGCCCATCCTCGTGCGCCCGGCCTGGTCAAGCCTGAGCCGAACCGCCAAACTAACCCCCTTTTTCCATTTCTCTTAACACGCGTTAGAGAGAAGTAGAAATAAGGGGTTGGTTTGGCAGTTTGGGTGCCGGTTGGGCCTTGACGGTCTCTCACGGTAGCCACAACACCGTCCGCAACCACCCACAGTAGTTATCCACAGCACTCCTGTGAATAACTCAGCCACCCGGGGTGGAGGCCGATCAGCTGACGTGAGGGGGAAGTTGGGCGAACGTGGCGATGAGGCGCCGCCACGTCTCTCAGATTCCGTTATCGGACCGTTACCTAATCGGCCTCTTCGTCGCCTTCAGGTTCCGGTCGCGACGCCCACGTGATCTCGATGCGCTGCTCTGCTCGGCCAGCAGCCGGCCCCCGCTTCGTCGGCTCCGGCAGGACGACGGCTCGGTCGACGAAGAGCGACAGGAAGGCGCGTCGCTCCACCACATCCCAGCGAGACCACACGCCGCCGGGTGCGAACGGGTCCCCGTCTCCCGCCTCCATCCACTCGTCCACGGGCAGGCGGGCGGAAGTCGTGGCTGACGCTCGCAGCTCGTCAATGCGCGCTGCACACCGCTCCTCGTGGGCGGCGTACTTGGCCATCGTCTCGCGGAATGCCTTGCGGGCCGTGGGACCGACGTATGCGTCCCGGTCCTCCGTCAGCTCCCGAATGCTCTCCTGGACGTGCTCCAACTGCGCTTCCTGCTCCGCCAACTCCGCTGCCGCCTCAGGATTCACGCCTTGTACGGCGAATCGCTCTGCGGCCACGGCGAGCCATTCGACGTCGTCCGAGTCGCTCGGGTCCAGCGCTCCGAGACGCGCCCAGACGCGTTGCACTACAACCTGTTCCGCGGATTCCATACCGATGCGCATGACGTGCTTGGGAACCTCTCCCACGGTCCGCCGCAGGTTGCAGGCGTACGACGCGCTGGACCGTGCCACAGTCATCCCGGCGTCGCATCGGCCGCAACGCAGGAACCCCCACGAGCCGAGTAGCGTCAACTCTCCCGTGCGGTCCCGCCGACGCTCCCGCTTGCGGCCGTTCAGCGTCTGTTGGATGTCGTACCACCGCTTGGGGCTCACGAAGCCTTCGTGCGCCTGTACAGGCTGCCCTTCCTCGTCGCGAAGGATGGTTCGCATCTTCGTTTTCGGGTCCACGGGGCCGATTGCGTATCCGGCCAGCCGCGGATCACGCAGGATGCGCAGGACGACTGTTGAGGACCACTCGGACTGGGCAGCGTCGGACTCACCGCCCTTGCGACGCTTCTGTGCGGCCGTCTTACGGGCCTTCGCCGCCTCCTCGTCGAGGCTGTCAAGCGGCGTGGGATAGCCCTTCTCTGTGAGCTCCGTAGCGATGGCGTTTGCCGTCTTGCCGTCTTCCGCACCGTCGATGATGAAGTCGATGGAGTCAGCGGGCATGGGGGCCGGATTCAGTGCGTCGGTTTCACGGGCGCGAGGTCCTGGGCTCAACTGACGAATGGTGATCCCGTCGACGTTGATCTCTTCCGCGACGAACCCGTGCGGCACGGGGCCGGAGGAGTGGCTCCCCTTGGCCTTCAGGACGGCGAACGCGTCCTTGATAAACTTGGACTTGTTCTTACTCTCCTGGTGCGCCAGGCCGGCGATCAGGGCGAAGAACGCGACTCCGAAGGGGTTGTCGTCGCTCGTGTTGATGAAGGGCTCTTGCGTCGAGACGAGCGCGACGCCGTACTTCGCTAGCTCCTGCTGGATCTTGAGAGCCTCTGCCGCCCCCTGCCGGGTGAGGCGCGAGAGCATGTAGATCACCAGGACGTCGAACTCGCCCTTCCTGGCGTCTTCGAGCATCCGCTCAAAATCGGGGCGGTAGACATTAGGGTCGTAGCCAGAGAGACCGACATCCTCGTAGTGCCCGGTGTGCTCCCACCCCGCCTGGCTGTTGATGAATGCGATACCGGTGTCTTTCTGCATCTTCGGCGACGCCTGGCTGTCCGACTCAGACTTGTGGCTCTGCCGGCCGTACGTCCTCGCCCTGACCATGTCTTGGCCCCTGTCCCCCAGGGAGATTAGCTCCATGGGCAGATACGGTACCGGTTCTGAAGAAGGCGTCGAAGCCGAGGTCCTCGGTGGCCTTGGCCACGGCCAGGAGCGTGTCGTAGCTCGCGCCCTGCTGGGGCTCGGTGAAGATACGGAGATCCATGCTCCCATCCTGCCTCTCCGACCCCTGCAGGGTGAATCTGCGTCAACGCGGTGCTCGGCCCCGGCCCGGCCAGTGACCAGCCCGGATGGGGATCGTTGGCTCGGACGGAGCCGGACCGCCCGGCCCGCGCGCCGGCGGCCTCTCGCCGGTGCGTCCACCGCCCCCTTCCGCTCCGGAAGGGCCAGGGCCGAGGAGGCCGCCATGTCCCACGAGTCCGTGCCCGAGCACGCTGGACAGACCGGACAGGCAGCACACGACCACGTACGCCAGGAGCCGGCACCCGCGGCCTCCGCCCAGGGCGGCGCGCCGAAGGGCCTGCTGCAGCAGATGGAAGAGCTGATGGCCGCGCTGAACGCCGATCTGTCGCAGCTCGACGCCGACCTCCAGTCCTCTCAGCCCCAGCAGTCCTCCCCGGCCTCCCAGGCCCCGCAGTCCTCCCCGGCCTCCCCGTCCCCGCAGCTCTCCCAGTCCTCCGTGGACCGCACTCCGGGCACGCCCACGGCCCCGGGCGGGCCTGCGCCCGACAGCGAGCGGCCCACCCACCGGTCGCTGTGACCGCGCGGGTCCCGTCGCGCGCGACGGGGCCCCGTGCTCCCGCCTGGACAGCGGCCGTGATCCCGTGGCCCCTCAGGCCACTCCCGACGCGGACCCCCGTTCCCGGACGGCCAGCCGGCGCAGGATCGCCCGGACGCGGTCGCTCGACTCGTCGGCCGCGTCGATGGACTCCATGCACTGCCAGTACAGGCCCTCGTCGTCGGTCCCGCAGGCCACCCCGACCAGGGCTATCCCCACTTCGCCCAGCAGCACCTGCAGCCCGAGCAGCGCCTGCCGGACGTCCGACACCTCCGTGAGCTGCGCGGCTCTCGGCGGATAGCCGGGCGCGCTGCCCTCTCCGCGGACGGCGGCTCTGTCGAGCACGCCGCAGCCTCTGCCTCCCGCTTCACCCAGTCCCCGTGCCTCCGCTCTCAGCTCCGGCGGCCCGGTGACCGCCAGCCAGCCGCCTATCCCCTGCGCGAGTGCCTGGGCCTGCCAGGCCTCGCCCACGATGTCCATCGCCGCCCCGCTCTGTGCCAGCGCGTGCCGGCCGGCCGCGATGAGCCGTACCGCATCCATATGCCGTCCCCCGTCCGCACGACATCCGCCGTTCCCTCCACTACCCAGAGTGAGGGCAATGCGCCAGTAAAGCCAGGGGTATTCGGAAATCTGTGGACACAAACATGGTTGGGGATGACGCCATCACTCCGAAGAGTGACGATTCGGGGTCGGAGTATCCGCCACGGGGAAGCGGAGCTCGTTCCTTTCGATCTTCGCGGCGAGCGCATCCAGCACATCCACCCCGAGAACCTCACAGAATTGCAGCAGATACGCGAGCACATCGGCCACCTCATCGGCCACGCGATGGGCGGATTCGGGCTTCTCCATGACCTTCGCCGACTGCTCCGGGGTCAGCCACTGGAAGATTTCGACCAGTTCGGCCGCCTCGACGCTCAGCGCCACCGCCAGGTTCTTGGGCGTGTGGTACGGCTGCCAGCCCCGCGCCGCCGCGAACTCGGCCAGTCGCCGCTGGAGTCGGTGCAGCCGCTCGGCCGGCTCCGGCCCACCCGGCTGCGCCTCCCCGGGGACGGGTGCGGCGTCTTCGTCATGCGTCTCGCTCATGCCCCAGGTCTACCACCGTCACCCCGGGGATCCCGCGCGCGGTGTCGGCGCACGCCTCGCCCACCGCCGCGACCAGCCGGATATGGCCGCGCCCGCAGGACAGCAGGGCGAGGCGCAGCAGTTCGGCGCTCTGGCGTCGGTCCAGTGCGCGGTCGAAGCCGTCGGCGAGGACCGTCAGTGCCTGGCGGGCCGCGAGCAGTTCGGCGGCCGGGTCCACGGCCAGCACTCCGGGGCCGGTCAGCAGGACGAGCGCCAGCGCGAGGAAACGGAGCTCGCCCGCGCCGAGCCGGCCCAGTTCGGTGGCGGGCCGGGCGCGGCCGCGGTCGAGGAGGGCCGTGACCGGGCCGTCTCCCGGAACCCGTACGTCCAAGCCCTCCACCGGGCCCGCGCAGCCGGTCCGCGCCGCCCCGGCCAGCAGGGCGTGGCGGGTACCGCATTCGTGGCGGGTCCGGCGCAGTACGTCGGCCAGGTTGGCGCAGTCGCGCAGCAGCCGGCCCTCCCCCCGAGGCACGGGGGCGCGCATCCGCTCGGGGCTCGGGTCGCAGGCGAAGACCGAGCGCAGCGCGACCACCACCTGCTCGGCGGCGGCCAGGACCTGGCGCTGTCCGGCCGTGGCCCCGGCCACGCGCAGCGGCAGCAGGGCGGTCCCGAGCCGGTCGTCGGGCAGCGGGGCGCGGGTGACGCCGGTGGTCCCGCCGGTCAGCCAGGCGGCCTGGACGGAGCTCCGGCCGGGGTCGCGCAGGGCGGTGCTGAGCAGGACCTGCCCGCCGGCCGAGAGCCGTTCCCCGACGATCCGCAGGACGGGTTCGGCCTGCACGGCGAGGTCCAGGCGCACCGGCCCGGCCGGCCCGTCGACCGTGCAGCCGATCCGGAACCCGCGCCGCCCCTCCCCGTCGGGAAGGGCCCGCTCGGGGATCCGGGCCGGGGCGTCGGGGAACGCCTCCTCCAGGAGGGCGCCGGAGGCCAGGGCGGAGAGGGCCTCGTAGGCGGCCAGCGCCTGGGACTTGCCGCTCCCGCTCGGCCCCGTGAAGAAGGTGACGGGCCCGAGCGCGAAGCGGGCCGCCCGGTGCGCGGCGAAGGCGGAGAGCCGCAACTCGGTGACGACGGGCCGCTGATAACCCCCCTGCCTGGGCACCACACCCTCCACCCGCACCGCGGACCCGACCGCCCCACCCCCGCCGGCCCCGCCTGCGGGCGCCGCGCCGGCACCGGGCAGGGCCACGGACACCGCGGAGCCGCCAAGCCCGCCCGTGGGCACCGCGCCGGCGGCGGGCGTGGCGGCGGACACCGCACATGCGGCAACCCCGGCCGCCAGGGCCACATCAGCGCCGCGCGCGACGGCAAGGACCGTGGTACCGGCCGGCCCGGCTTCGGTCACTGCGCCAACGCCGGACGCGGGCGCCGGCACACCAGTTACGCCGGTTTCGGCCCCGGGGACCACAACCGTGGCAGGTTCGACGGTACAAGCCGCGACGGCGGCAGGCTCGGCGCCAAGCGCGACGACGGAGGCCGCTGCTTCGGCAGTCCCAGCCGCGGCCACCGCGGTACCGACAGGCTCCGGCGCGGGGGCCGCGACGACGCCAGGCGCACCAACGCCGGACGCGGCTGCGAGGGCCGGCACAGTGTCGGGCGCCGCGGCATCGGGCGGGATCGCCGCGGCCGCCACAGCGCCGGGCGCCACGGCGTCAGGCGCGCCGGCGGCCGGCCCGGCCGCCGGGGGCCTGGGGGTGGTGGGTGCGGTGGGACGTGGGGCTTCGGGTAAGTGGGGGTGCGGGTTCATGCGGCGGACGGTACGGGCCGGCGGGCCCTGTGGGGGTCCGGCGAACCGTTCCGTCGCCGCGAGCTTCCTACGATCGGGGGACGGCCGCGGCCGCGATGCCCTCGACCTCGGTCCCGACGGGCGCGAGCAGGAAGACGTTCCGGTCGACGCGGTGCATTCCGCTGCCCAGGCCGAAGACCACGCCGCTGCTGAAGTCCAGGATCCGCTTGGCCACTTCGCTGTCCGCGCCGGTGAGGTCCAGCAGCACCGGGATCTGCGCGATCAGGTACTCGGCCACCTCCCGCGCGTCGGCGAACACCTGGACCCGGATCACGACGAAGCGCCGCTGTTCCGCCGCGGACGCCCCCGGGGCGGCGGGGATGGTCCGGTGGTCCACCCGGGAGGGCCACTCGTTGCGACTGCGCAGGGGGACCACCTGCGCGAGCCCCTCCCACTGTTCGTCCGTGACGTCGTACCTGCTCACCGGGCCGCCTCGGCCGTGCGCTTCATGTGCATCCCGCCATCTTCTCGCGTTTCACCCGTTCAGCCCAACAACGACACGAGGGACGCGAGGTTCCTCCCGGAGATGCGATGAGTTAGGTTAGGCAAGCCTTACTTTCTTGGACCCCCGAATGTGGGAGAGATCCGCATGCGCATGCCCAGCTTCCCCGATGCCTCCGCGACACCCGCCGCCGAACTCCGCCCCACCCCCGCCGAGCGGATCCGGTCGGTCCTGGCCGCCGCCCATTCCCTGACCGTCGTCACCGACGGCCTGCGCACCGAGGTGCGCCACCTCGACGGCACCGACCCGCTGAGCCGCATCCACCTCCACCCGGCCGGACCCGGCCCGGCCGCGGGACACGGCCCCGCGGTCCGGCTGGAGTTCACCGACCTCGTGCCCACCCCCGCCCGGGACCGGGTCCGCGCCCGCGTGACGATCCTCGGCCGCCTGCTCACCCCGTACCCCGAAGCCCCCGCCGCCGGCACGCCCGACGGGGACTCCCCCGCCACCTGCATGGAGTTCGCGCAGGCCGTCCTGGAAACCCCCGACGGCCGCTCGTACACCGGTCTCGACGAGCTCGACGCGGCCCGGCCCGACCCGCTGGCCCCGCACGAGGCCGGGATGCTCACCCACCTCCTCGACGACCACGCCGAACTGGTCACCCTCCTGCTGCGCCTGGTCCCCCCGCGCCCCGACACCCCCGCCCTGGTGCGCGCGCTGCCCGTCGCCCTCGACCGGTACGGGCTCACCCTGCGCCTTGAACACCGCAGCGGCCACCGTGACGTACGGCTGCCCTTCCCCTCCCTGCTGGACGACGTCGAACAGTCCGGCGCCCAGATGCACGCCCTGTTCAGCGCGGCCCGACGGCGCTCGCACCGCAACAGCCTGCCCGCCTGAGGGATGCCCGGGGAATCGACGCCCCTCCGGACGCCGTTGGGGCGATCACGTAGGCCATCGCATACAGCGCATACGGAACTCCCCCGGCTCTGCCGCACACTGACGCACCGCGCCCCAAGTGGGCCCGTCAATCCCCTCTTCGAGGTGCGCGTCAAGGCACCTCCACCACGACTTCCTGCGCGGCCTCGGCGCCGAACCGGTCCTGTACGGCGAGGGCATGGCGGACCGGATCCGCGCCCTGTCCCCGAAGGCATCGACGCCGGCCTGGACTTCCACGGCGACGGCGCCGTAGAGGTCCTCCAGGCGCTGGTCATGGCCTGGGAGCTGAGCGCCGCGGCCGCACCCGCGGGAAGATCGTGCTCACCGTGTGAGCGGACAGGCGGGGTGCCGCCGGAAGGATCCTCCCGACGGCACCCCGCACCCGGTCACCCGGTCTCCGGCAGGACGCCTCCTAGGAGATGAGCGGCGTCCCTCCGGCTCCGCCCGGCGACGGGCCCACCGCCCGCAGGGAGCCGGGGGTGCGGCCCTCGCCCCAGCCGATCTCGCGCCGGTAGCTGCCGAGCAGCCCCCGCGCCAGCAGCCCGGCCTCGTCCCGTACGGCGGGGTCCTCCGGCAGCGGCCGGGTCAGCGGCGCGACGAACAGGGCGTCCACCGGGCAGTTGGCCTCGCACAGGAAGCAGGTCTGGCAGTCCTCCTGCCGGGCGAGCACCGGGATGCCCTGCGGCCCCCGTTCGAACACGTCCGTCGGGCAGACCTCCACGCACTTGTCGCAGGCGATGCAGCGTTCCGCCGAAACCAGTTCGATCACGACGCGCTCCCCGCTCCGGCCAGGGCGGCCGGCCGGGTCCACACCCGGTCGAGACCGCCCACCAGGATCCGGTGGTGCAGGCGCGGGTCCTGCTCCGGATGGTCGAGCCGCTTGGCCATCCCGCGGGTCTCGGGCCGGGCCAGGGCTGCGGCGTACATCCACCGGGCGTGCGCGGTCATCGCCGCGGCCTGCCGGGCCTTGACCAGGTCGGCGCCGGCCCCGCTCAGGCCGTCCCGCAGCTCGGCCCACGCCGCGTCGAGCGTACGCAGTGAAGCCGTCAGGACCTCCCCGCGGCGCAGGTAGTTCCGGTCGTACGGGAGGACCTCCTGTTGTACGAGCTCCACGGCCGCCCGGTGGTCCGCCCCGGCGGCCCGACGCCCCGTCGGGCGGAGGCCGGCCCCGCCGGCCCCGGTGACCGGGCGGGCCGCGGCGCTGCCCGGGGCGAGGGACCGCGCGCAGGCGGCGGCACCGGCTCCCGCCCAGCTGCCGGAGGCGATGGCCCAGGCGGCGTTGTGGCTGCCGCCTCCGGTGAAGCCCCCGCAGATCTCCTCGCGGGTGGCCGCGTCCCCGGCGGCGTACAGGCCGGGCACCCCCGTGGAGCAGTCGTCGCCGGTGATCCGGATGCCGCCGGTGCCGCGCACGGTCCCCTCGGCCAGCAGCGTCACCGCGAACCGGTCGGTGAAGGGATCGATGCCGAGCCGGTCGAAGGGGAGGAAGAAGTTGGGCTGCGCACGCCGCATCGCGGCCCGGACCTGTTCACCGGCGCGGTCGAGCCGGGCGTACACCCGGGCGCCGTCCAGGAGCGCACGGGCGATCACCGAGCGGCCGCCCTGGCTGGCGGCGCCCTCCAGCACGGTGCCGTCCTCCTGGTAGAAGGTGGCGAAGCCGTAGAAGGCCGTCTTGGTGACGGAGGTCCCCTCGGGGGCGATCCCGTAGGCGTTGGAGAACTCCATGCCGGAGAGCTCGGCGCCCGCCTCGGCGGCGAAGAGGGCGCCGTCGCCCGTGTTGGTGTTGGTGCCGAGCGCCCCGCTGAGGAAGGCGCAGCCGCCGGTGGCCAGGACGACCGCGCCGGCCCGGACGCGGTAGTGCTCGCGGGCCTGCCTGCGGTAGCCGGCGGCGCCCGCGACGGCGCCGTCGGCGTCGGTCAGCAGCTCGGTGACCGGGCTGTGGTCGAGGATGCGGACCCCCGCGCGGCGGATCCGGATGCGCATCCGCCGCATGTACTCGGGGCCTTGGAGGCCGTTGCGCAGCGGTGTTCCGTCGGGGGCGGAGGGGAACGGGTAGCGGCCTTCGGTGGCGAGCTCGTCGATCCGCGCGTACGTCTCGTCGAGGACGCGGGCCATCCAGCGGCGGTCGGCGAGGTAGCCGCCGAGGCCCTCGCGGCTTGCCATGGCGGCCTCTCGGGCGGCGGGGTCGGGCGGGACGTACCAGACGCCGGTGCCGACGGCGGCCGTCGCCCCGCTCGTACCGCAGTGGCCCTTGTCGGCCAGGACGACGGAGGCGCCGGCCCGGGCGGCCGCAAGGGCCGCCCAGGTGGCGGCCGGGCCGCCGCCGACGACGAGCACGTCGCTCAACATGTCGCCGAGGCCGGGGCGGCCGGAGTCGCCGGTCACACCGCCTCCTTCGCGTACCGGTTCGCCGGGCGCGGCAGACCGTAGTTCTCGCGCAGGGTGGCCCCGGTGTACTCGGTGCGGAACAGGCCGCGGCGCTGGAGGATCGGGACGACGTGGTCGACGAAGTCGGTGAGTCCGGTGGGAAGGACGGGCGCCATGATGTTGAAGCCGTCGGCGGCGCCCCGGGTGAACCACTCCTCCAGCTGGTCGGCGATCTGCTCGGGGGTCCCGGCGAAGACCCGGTGCCCGCGGCCGGCGCCGAGACGGGCGATCAACTCGCGCAGGGTGAGCCCGTCGCGGCGGGCCAGCTCGGCGACGAGGGTGAAGCGGCTCTTGTTGCCGTTGATGTCCCGCTCCTCCGGGAGTTCGGGCAGCGGGCCGTCGAGGGGGAGGCCGGTGAGGTCGGTGCCGAGCATCCCGGAGAGCTGGGCGAGGCCGTACTCCGGCACCTGGAGGTCGGTGAGCTGCTGTTCCAGGGCCTTCGCCTCGGCCTCGGTGGAGCCGATGACCGGCGCGATCCCGGGCAGGACCAGCAGGTCGTCCTCGCTGCGCCCGTACTTCGCCAGCCGGGACTTGAGGTCCTTGTAGAACGTCTGCCCGTCGGCGAGGGTCTGCTGCGCGGTGAAGACGGCCTCGGCGTACTGGGCGGCGAACTCCTTGCCGTCCTCGGAGGAGCCGGCCTGTACGAGGAGCGGGTGGCCCTGCGGGGAGCGGGGCACGTTCAGCGGGCCTGCGACGCCGAAGTACTCGCCGCGGTGGGCGGCGGGGTGCAGCTTGTCGGTGTCGGCGTAGATGCCGCGCTCCTTGTCGAGGACGATCGCGTCGTCCTCCCAGCTGTCCCAGAGCTTGGTGGCGACGTCGAGGAACTCGCGGGCGCGGTCGTAGCGCAGGCCGTGCTCCAGGTGTTCGTCCCGGCCGAAGTTGCGGGCTTCGTCGACGGTGCCGGAGGTGACGATGTTCCAGCCGGCCCGGCCGCCGCTGATGTGGTCGAGGGAGGCGAACTTGCGGGCGAGGTGGAAGGGCTCGTTGAAGGTGGTGGAGACGGTGGCGATGAGCCCGATGTGCTCGGTGACGGCGGCGATGGCGGACAGCAGGGTGAGCGGCTCGAACCCGCCGAGGGCGTTGTAGCGGGCCTTGCCCCACAGGGCCAGCCCGTCGGCGAAGAAGATGGAGTCGAGCCGTCCGCGCTCGGCGGTCTGCGCCAGCTCCTGGAAGTACTTCAGGTCGGTGACCCGCTCGGGGGTGCTCGCGGGGTGGCGCCAGGCGGCGTCGTGGTGGCCGGCGTTCATGAGGAAGGCGTTGAGGTGGAGGGTACGGGCGGTCATGTTCTCGTCCTCGGGTCGGGGCGGGGTGCGGCGGGCACCCCGTGGGCAGATCGGCGCCTCGTACGGGGCCGACGGGACCTGGTACGGGGGCCTCGTGCAGCGCAGAGGGCGCCGGGCGGGGTGGTCAGGCGGGGACGCGCCAGAGGCTGAGACGGCGTTCGACGGTGACCAGGAGCTGGTTGAAGGCCACGCCGATCGCGGAGATCGTGATGATGCCGGCGTACATCTGGGGAATGGCGAAGTTGAACTGGGAGGCGTTGATCAGGTAGCCGAGGCCCGCCTTGGCGCCGATCATCTCGGCGGCCACGAGGACCAGGATCGAGACGGCCCCGGCCAGTCGGATGCCGGTGAAGATCGCCGGGACGGACGCCGGGAGGATCACCTTCTGGAAGAGCCTCGGGGTGGACAGGTCCATGGAGCGGGCCAGTCTGACCAGGGTGGGGTCGGCGTTGCCGACGGCGCTGATGGTGTTCAGCAGGATCGGCCAGACGCAGGCGTAGACCACGATGGAGACCTTCGAGGTCTCGCCGATGCCGAGCAGGAGCACGAACACCGGGAGCAGTGCGAGGGCCGCCGTGTTGCGGAACACCTCCAGCAGCGGGCCGAGGAATGCCGCGACCGGGCGGTACCAGCCGATGAGCAGGCCGAGGGGGACGGCGATGACGACGGCGATGCCGAAGCCGCCGAAGGAGCGGGTGAGGCTGGCCCGGGCGTGCTCGCCGAGCTGCCCGTCGAGCAGCAGTTCCCACCAGGCTTTGGCGACCTCGCTGACGGGCGGGAGGAAGGTGGCGTCGACGAGCCCGAGCCGGGGCGCCGTCTCCCAGAGCAGGAGCAGGGCGAGGAGCGCGGCGGAGCGCAGGGCGGCGGCGCGCAGCCACCGCCCGGCCGCCGCCGCGGCCCCCCCCCCGGCGTGGCGGGGCGGCGGGGGCGCCCGCCGCAAGAGCGCGCGG